>JAVEVM010000342.1:0-4963 GCA_034005055.1 Desulforhabdus sp.
GAGCGTCTCTTGCTTTCAACAGTTTTCTGATCGATCAGCAGGTGCCCAACCGTATACTCGCTCTGATGCAGCACTACGTTGAGAGCAAATATGTTTTCTTAATTATTCTCAACTTTTTTTTGCTTATAGTATGCTGTCTGCTGGACATTTTTTCCGCCCTGGTGATAGTTGTTCCTCTGATCGTACCGCTCGCGACAAGCTACGATGTCAACCTTCTACATCTTGGCATTGTCTTCCTTACAAATCTTCAGATCGGCTATTCCACTCCACCTATCGGCATGAACCTATTCATTGCCAGCCTTCGATTTGAAAGGTCGATCGTCCAGTTGTCATCTGCGGCCTTACCCTTTTTGGCCATTCTCCTGCTGGCTCTGGCCATCATCACCTTCTTTCCCCAATTGAGTCTTATGCTGGTTGACTGATCACGAGCGTCGATGCAGATCAATCCTTAAATTTTCAAATGTGAGCTCAAATAGTGGTCTACAGTGTCGCTATATGCAAAATACTAGATTTACCCTATTTCATAAGGACCGGAGATAGCTTATTAAATGTCTCAGATAACGCATCCATTTTTCTTCCACTCTCTCAGTCATGAGCCAGGACGGCCAACCCCCAAGCCCCCTGGCTTCTCCCCTTCTATCAGCCCGCGCACGTTCTCCTATAAGACACGATTCAAGGAGTATGACCATGAAAAAGAAAGATAAACGACATTCCTTGCGCATAGCGAGCAAAGCGATTCACCTGGGCAGCCTGGCTAGCTCGGTGTATGGAGAAGTCTCGGTGCCCATTTTTCAAAGCGCCACATTTTCATTTCCGAGTGTAGAAGAAGGGGCGACACGATTCTCCGAAGAGAGCTCTGGCTTCATATATAGTCGCCTGAGCAATCCCACAGTAAATGCTCTGGAAGAGAATGTGGCTGCATTGGAAAACGGAACTGGAGCATTGGCTACTTCCTCCGGCATGGCGGCCATAAGTACAATTCTGCTGGCATTGCTGGATAAGAGCTCGCACGTGGTTGCAACCGACGCTCTATATGGAGCGACTCGACTGTTGTTGGGATCTGAGCTGCAGCGCTTCGGCCTGACTGCCACTTTTGTAGACACATCGGATCTGAACAATATTGCTCGCGCTCTCAGGCCCAACACAAGCTTGGTTTTCATCGAAACACCAACCAATCCTACCATGATCATCACTGACCTTCGCGGCGCAGGCGAGCTGGCGCACCGGCATGGAGCTTTGCTGGCAGTTGACAATACCTTTGCCAGCCCCTATTTGCAGAGACCGCTGGAGCTCGGCGCCGATGTGGTTGTGCACAGTCTCACCAAATATATCAACGGCCACAGCGATGTCCTGGGTGGGATGATCGTGGTTCGAGATAACGCACTGCACCTGAGGGTCAGAAGAATCCTCCGTTTATTGGGAACGGTAATGGACCCCCATCAGGCGTGGCTGATACTGCGTGGAGTACGCACCCTCCCGCTGCGCTTGGAAAAGGCCCAACAGAACGCCATGAAGTTGGCCAGGTTCTTGAGCGAACATAACAAGATAGCTTGGGTACGCTACCCCGGTCTTTCCGATCATCCTCAATTCGAGCTGGCAAAGAACCAGATGGACGGCTTTGGTGCGATGCTCTGCTTTGGAGTGAAGGGAGGACTCGAGGGCGGAAAAACCCTTCTAAATAAGGTGCGATTGATCACGCTTGCTGTCTCCCTGGGCGGCGTTGAATCGTTGATCGAACATCCTGCCTCTATGACACATGCTTCCTTGCCAAAAGATGAAAGAGAGCAAGCCGGCATTTTGGACGAGTTGGTTAGGCTGTCGGTAGGATGTGAAGACTACGAAGACCTTCGCGAAGACCTGGATCAGGCCTTGGCTGGAATTTCTTGATTGAATTCACCGCGACCCCGAGATCCAGCACATTGGTGCTAAGATTCGTGCTCCGCCAGTTTGGCGACCGCTGTGTGAAACCGAAGACCGCTTCAGCCTTCTGCTGCTCAAGCACTCGTTCAGTCGGCGATTTCAATAGTCTATACCCGGCTGCGGTTCTATCTCCTTGCGGTAGGCATGCTTAATCTCTTTCACCTCGCTTACCGTGTCGGCCAATTCGATAACTCTGGGGTGAGCGTCTCGACCGGTGAGGATCAGGTGGAGGAGAAGAGGTTTGGCTTTTATGACATCGATCACCTGGTCGAGGTCAACCAGATTTAGCTTCAAAGCATTATTGATTTCATCGAGAACCACCAGGTCGTACTTGCCGGACCGAATCTTTTCGTGCGCCAGGCGAATGGCGCGCTGAGCTGCCTCTCTGTGAACCGAATGGGGATAGGGATTCCCTTCAATGCCGCAGAAGCCCATTCCGGTAGGGATTATCTCCACGTCGCAGGCAAGTCTTTTGATACCGTCCCACTCTCCGGTGTATAAATCTCCCTTCATGAACTGGATCATCGAAGTCTTCAAACCATGACCACATGCTCTAACAACCATGCCCACTGCTGACGATGTTTTGCCTTTTCCGTAACCGGTAATGACAACTACCAGACCCACTCTCTTAGTCGGACTCAATCGATTGATTTCAGGACGAAAGTCAATTTTATCGATCTCTTGAACTTGCATTGCTTTTCTCCTTTACTTTTACATATTACACACTAATTCCTCGATTTCAACGGCGATGCTTCTATCGGCAAAGCACAACTGAAGGCTTACGGAGAACACCAGGTCTTGACTATTGCCGATAACTTTTGAATATAGTTGGAGCATACTTTCTATGCATGGGCAGAATGACTCAGGACCAGACGCTGAACGGGTGCGAATAGAGTGTTCTGGTGATTTTGGGAGATGAAGGTGTCAGGAATTCAGGAACTTTTTGTAGTCGCCGCTGTAATTTTGATCTTATTCTATTTGCCGAAAAGAACGGCCGAAAACCGAAAAGAAAGATCCACTGTTGGTTTCCGGAACCTTTCGGGCAAGATCCGCCTGGCCATCCTGGCATCGCTGATCTATCTTGCGGTCGCCGCCTATCTGCTGCAGCCGTGGCATAGAACACTCCACTTGTTTCTCTATTTCGGCCTTGGCCCCGTAGCCGTGGCCTGGGGGGTGGCATGGGTGATCGTTGGGTATCGTAGACAGAACTGAGAGAGGGCAAACGACTATTTGTTCGGGACAGCACGGACAAAGGACGGATTGCCAAATAAACTTGTCCGGGTTAGAAAGAAACTCTTAATTTGACCGGCTTGCGGCTACCCGGCAAGTTGATCTTGATCGTTTGATATAGATTTGGTGAAGGAGAGCTCGGAAATGACAAGAGAAGAAAAGATTGAGGCGGTTAGGCAACGGGCAAGAAAGAACTTTTCACTCGGCTATAATTGTGCCGAATGCGTTACTGAAGCGGTCTTGACTCTACTCGAGAGCGGCCTGCCCGCAGAGGTAAAAAAACTAGCCACAGGCTTCGGCGGCGGCATCGGACTCTACGGTGACACCTGTGGTGCCCTGGCCGGTGGAGTAATGGCTGTTAGCGCATTTCATGGCAGGAGCTCGCTCCCCGAGGGTGAGGGAAAAGAAGTACTCTTGAAATCAAAGCAGGAATTGTACGGTAAACCCGGACTTTATCGCCTCTTCAATCAGATCCCGAACCGCGTCAAGGAAAAATACGGCTTGACACTCTGCAGAGAAATAACGTCACAATGGCAAGACAGCTGGCTTTGCCGCGAACATGCCCTTCACTGCCGAGAAATCATAACTGACGTGGCGGGAATAGCCGCTGAATTGATTCTCTCAGACAAAATGGAACTGGCATCCAAGCCGTTTGGTGTCAATGTGGAGAATCTGCAGGAATGATGCATGGAGGCGGTTTCCCGCGGCGATGCAGAGGCCCAGAGAACACCCGCTAATGTCAGATTCTGGGCTCTCCGCCTCCGCGCGTCTCGCCACCCCATGCCGCTTGCACGAGTAATCAACGAATGGATCTACAAAATAGCTTCAACGTCTTGGAACTGCCGCCCAATGCCTCGTTGGAAGAGGTGAAACAGGCGTACAAGGATTTGGTCTGTGTATGGCATCCGGACCGCTTCGTACACAATCCGCGCTTGCGAGATCGAGCCGAAAAGAAATTGAGAGAGATCAACGCAGCCCATGAGATCATCACCGCCCAGCTCAATCGCAGCAAGAAAACAGAACCTAAATACTACGATCTGCACAATGCGAACAAAACACAATCAGAGGAGCGCGGAAATGTAGCTGCCGACCTGCATTTCAACAGGCCTTCCTCAGCAAAGTCTTCCAGGGATAAAACAGAGCTGATGGTTGAACTGGGGACACAGGCTCTGTTAACCGGATGCTATTCGGTATATAAGAGTTTACGTCGCGCCGTTTCTGAATTCACCGCCCAAACGGAACTGAAAGCAGGCATGCAAGAGCAGCGGCAAGCGTCCACCAAGAACTTGCCGCTCAATAATCGGAAACCGTAAATGGACCCCGATACATAAGACAGAATCTATCGAAGAAGCGGATCAGACAATCTTCAGAGGAAGGCGGCCAAGGCGGTCTCATTCTGGCAGTACTTCAATATATTTCACCGCCTCGGCAAGGCTGGCAGGGGATCAACAAGAGCGGCACTTAAGCCGTTTTTCTTCAGTTACGAGAAACTGCTTGAGATCAAAAAATCTTCAGGGATTCTTCTAACGTCGGGTGGATCGGAAAAAAGGAAACAAACCCCGACAGCTCGAAGATCTCCCTGATGTAATCTTTGACCGCACAAAAAGCCAATTGACCATTTTTTCGCTTCAATTCTTTAGCGGTTTTCAGCAAGACTCGCAGACCGGCGCTCGATATATAATCCAAGTCTTTGAAATCAATTATTAAACTTGTTTCTCCTGCGCTCACCAGACCGAGCAGCCTCTTTTCAAAATCATCCGAAGTATTCGAATCCAGCCGCCCCTTCGGAACAAGTATAACGACCCAGATCGGA
>JAVEVM010000343.1:0-4955 GCA_034005055.1 Desulforhabdus sp.
GCTGCGGCGCCGGGATGGATATTTCGGCTTTTCATTGCAAGGTGTGCGGCAATGTAGAGGACTGGAGGATGGCAGGAAGGCCGTGCCTTTCCCAAGCGATGGCTGAGAAATCGAGAACGGAATAAGAGAGGGATTAAATGATAATTTTCGTAACCGGCGGCGCTCGAAGCGGCAAGAGCGATTTCGCCCAGGATCTGGCGGAAAAGCAGGAAGGCGCGCGCCTGTTTATCGCAACGGCTCAACCATTTGACGAAGAGATGCATAGGCGGATTGAGGCGCACCGGTCAAGGCGCGGCGATCGGTGGGATACGGTGGAAGAGCCCATTCATATCGGGAGGATAGTCGGGTCGGCCGCCCGGGCATATGAAACGGTGCTTCTCGATTGCATGACGCTCTGGGTATCGAATCTTATGGGCGCATATCCGCAGGAAGAGGACAAGGTAGAAGAAGTTGTTGATGAATTCTTTGCAAATCTCGACGGATTTGCAGGGATCTTTATTGCTATAGGGAACGAAGTGGGGCTGGGAATTGTACCGGATAACCCCCTTGCCCGCACATTCCGGGATCGGCTCGGATTTCTCAACCAGCGCATGGCCCGCAGGGCGGACAGTGTATATGTGATGGTTGCGGGGATACCGATTCACATAAAGTAGGGATTTTTATGGAACAACTGGAAGAAATCCTGGAGGCAATCGTACCGCTGGACAAAGAATGGCTTGACCGGACACAGAGACGGTTGGATTCGCTGACCAAACCTGCCGGAAGTCTGGGGAAACTGGAGGAGATTGCCTGCCGCTACGGGGCAATCAAAAAAGATATTGCCCCGTCCACGGAAAGGAAGATGATTGTTACATTTGCTGGCGATCACGGCGTGACCGAAGAGGCCGTGAGCGCCTATCCGCAGGCGGTGACAGTGCAGATGGTGAAAAATATGTGCGCCGGCGGGGCGGCGGTAAACGTTCTTGCCCGGCAGGCCGGAGCCTCCGTGATCGTCGTCGACATAGGCGTCAGGCACGAGTTCGCCCCCTGTGAAGGTCTCATCATAAAGAAGATAGGCTACGGGACAAAAAACTTCACTGCCGGTCCAGCGATGTCCCGCAGCGAGGCATTATGCGCCCTCATGACGGGTATCGGGCTGGCGGGGGATTTCGCCCGGGCCGGATACGATATGCTCGGCACCGGGGAAATGGGAATCGGCAATACTACCGCTTCAAGTGCGATTTTTGCGGTGATGGCGGGGCTTCCTCCGGAGGAAGTCACCGGCTGCGGGACCGGTATAGACGAAAGTATGCTGAGGAGAAAGGTCGGAACCATAAGAAGGGCCATCGACGTAAACAGGCCCGATCCTTCCGACCCGCTGGATGTGCTTGCAAAGGTGGGCGGATATGAAATCGGGGGAATCGCCGGCCTGATAATCGGCGGCGCCGCGTACAGGATTCCCGTCGTAGTGGACGGATTCATATCAACGGCCGGCGCATTGATCGCCCTGGCCCTGAAGGAGACCGCCGGCGAGTACCTCTTTTTTTCGCATCTTTCGGCGGAGGCGGGACACAGAGGCATGCTCGATTATCTCCGGCAGGCGCCGATTATGGATCTGGATATGCGCCTCGGCGAAGGGACCGGCGCCGCAGTTGCCATGATGGTAATCGATGCCGCCGTTTCGGTGTTGAAAGATATGGCTACTTTCGATTCAGCAGAAGTTGAAGGAAAGACCTTAAAATGAAAGGCTTCATAGCAGCGATTCGTTTTCTTACAATTGTCCCTTTCTTCAGGACCATAAAAACATCTGAGGAAGATCTTGTGCGTTCCATGGCATTTTACCCTCTGGCAGGTTTCATCATCGGAATTTATCTCGTGGTCATCCGGATTTTTTTTGGACTTTTTTTCTCATCTTCACTCACTGATATAATCGTCATAATTTCACTTGTCATTGTTACAGGAGCTCTTCATCTTGACGGATTGGCCGATACAGCCGATGGCTTGGCGGGCGGAAGGAATAAAGAAAAAGTGCTTGCAATAATGAAAGACACCAAAATAGGATCGTTTGGAGTTGCAGGTATTGTTGGTGTGATTATCCTTAAAATTTCTGCTCTTGGTGAGATTCCCGAATTCACGAAAGCAAGCGCGCTTATCGCCATGCCGGTATTGTCGCGGTGGTCAGTAGTCCAGATCGCCGCATGCCTTCCCTATGCCAGACCGGGAGATGGGACGGGGAAGATATTCGTCTGTCGGTCCGGATTGCTGGAATCCTTTGTCTCATCTATGACAGCGATTTTGATAGTGGCAGGGCTCTTTCTTATACAAGGATTTCTGATCATGATCTTAATAGCGGGAATGACGGTGATAATGGGATTATTTTTTTTCAAGTGGATAGGGGGTGTTACCGGCGACAGTCTTGGCGCTGCTATCGAACTGAATGAAATAGCAGTATTGCTTGCTGTGGCAGTCCTTTTTTAAAAGAATGCCGAGTGATGAATCAGTGACCTGAAGTGCAAAGGTAAGGGAGGCAATCAGGATAAAGGGAATAAATGAGAGAAATCGAATTTAAAGCAGTTGCGCAGATACTGCTTTCATGTATCGTTATCCTTTTAACTTTTTCAATGAATTCGCAGGCGGCTTCCGATGGTCCGGAGGAAAAGGGGGCCTATGTGCCTGAAAGAATTGTCTCTCTTGCGCCGGACATTACCGAAATTCTTTTTGCCCTGGGGCTTGACGAGGAAATAGCAGGTGTTACGGAATTCAGCAGTTATCCTGAAGCGGCACAACGAAAACCTAAGGTGGGGAGCTATATCAATCTTTCGATCGAGAGGATAGTGATATTAAAACCGGATCTGGTAATAGGAACCGCCAACGGCAATAAACGTGATACGATCAATCAGCTTGCTCGGATTGGAATTCCGGTTCACATCATAAATCCGGCCGCGTTTGAAGATCTTTTCCACACGATTTTAGAGGTAGGGAAGATTACCGGCCGTTCCAGTCAGGCGCATCGTATTGTAGATGATCTCTGCAGAAGGGTGGATTATATTCGCTGTATGATGAAAAGCGCAAAGAGGCCACGCGTTTTTTTTCAAATAGGAATACACCCAATAATAACGGTAGGGAATAAAACAATCCACCACTCGCTGATAGAGATCGCAGGAGGTTTGAACGTGATGGGAGAGACTGAAATTCTTTACCCGAAGGTGAATATCGAACAGATAATTGCTTCTGCACCGGACGTTATACTGGTCTCGTCGATGAAAAGGGGAGGCGATTTTGAAGCCGTAAAAAAAGAGTGGAAAAGATGGAAGGAAATCCCTGCAGTAAAAAACGATAAAATTTTCATTGTCGATAGTGATTTGACAGATCGCTTTTCGCCACGCATTGTAGAGGGCTTGGAGAGAATTGCTGCACTTCTTCATCCCGAAATTCCAGATAGGTAAGGACAAAATATGTATATCGGACAGAGGGCTGGCATGTTTTGCTCTGGAGTTCTTTACGGAGGGCGTCTTAAATCGTCAGTTTTAATTTTTTGCGAGTCCTTTAAAAAATTGAAAGGAATTCTTCATAATGCTCGAATATTTTTATCAGGGCGGACCTATAATGTACCCGCTTCTATTTTGTTCAATTCTTTCCGTTGCGATTATAATAGAAAGAAGCATTTTTTGGATAAAGGAAAGAAAAAGACAGGACAGAAATCGCCGTGACTCGCTGATGAATTGTATTGAAAAAAATGATCTGGAAGGTGCACGGAAAGCAGCGGGTGATACGTGCGACTTCGTTATACGGGTGCTTGTCTGCGGTATGGTTCACCGGGAGTTTTCTCTTCGTGATGCCTTGCATATGGCGGCCGATGAAGAAATCAGCCGCATGGGAAGGTATCTTTCTGTTCTTGATACATTGATTACATTGGCCCCGCTTTTGGGAATACTCGGTACCGTTACGGGTATTATATTTTCGTTTAATGTGCTTGGAGTTGTGGGGGTTGAAGATCCGAAGACGGTCACTGCGGGAATTGCCCAGGCATTGATCACGACAGCTTTCGGACTTGCAGTCGCCATACTCAGCCTCATCCCATACAATTATTTTATCAGCCGGATGGAAAAGGCAGCGGGCGATATCGAAAAGTATGCGACCACACTAGAGATACTTGTCGAGAAAAATAAAAAAACGGTTCGGAGTCGTTTCGATGAAAATTGAAAAAAAGCATAGAAGAAAGGCACGAATTGAAATGATTCCCCTTATTGATGTAATTTTTCTTTTGCTCGTTACGTTCATTCTTTTTTCAATGTCAATGAAAGTCCACAAGGTACTGCCGGTAGTGCTTCCTTCGGCATCAACAGCCCAGATCGAAACAAAAAAAACAATTGATATTACGGTGTGCGAAAACGGGAGCATATTCGTAGAGAGGAAAAAGATCGAAACGGTGAAGCTGGCCGGCTTGCTGAAAGAATATCGTATAAAATCCCCTGATCGCGCGGTGATGATTTCGGGACACAAAAAGGCTTCTTATGAAAGCGTGGCTGCCGTGCTGGAGGCCACAGGGAAAGCAGGAATAAAAGAAGTATCTCTGGAGATGAAATGGGAATAAAACACCAAGACCTGTTTTTACCGGTTCTTACGGCTTTTTTGATCCACGGGATCATAGCCTTAATCCCCGTTCCGGAGAAATCGATTCAGCATCGAGCTTTTCAGGTCAGCCGCCCTCCGGCGGTAAGATTCATGACAATTCACAAAGAATCTATGGAAAAAATGCCGCCTGCCGAGGATTTAAAGCAGCCCAGAACTATCGAAAAGGAATCATCGGAAAGAAAAAAAGATTTTGAAACGCAGACTGACACGCCTTTAATCAGTGAAAAGCATGTGAAGAAAAATATTAATTTGACATATGATGATTTAAAAAATGAAAGACAGAAAAATGATGCAATATCTGAGAAAAGAATTGAAAGGAAGACGAACACTGATATAAAAAT
>JAVEVM010000344.1:0-4944 GCA_034005055.1 Desulforhabdus sp.
GGGGTCCCCGTGTCCAGACTTGCACTGGCGATGCCCTTGGAGACCTCATTGGCCACATAATCAAAATGGGGTGTCGCCCCTCGGATAACCGCTCTCAGGCAGATAACCGCATCGTAGCGCCCGGCACTGGCGGTCTTTTTTGCAATCAACGGGATCTCGAACGCGCCGGGGACTTTATAAACATCGATGCTGCCATCATCTGCTCCACTGCGCTTCAATGCGTCTAAAGCACCTCCCAGGAGTCGATCGCAGATAAAGTCGTTGAACCGGCTCACAATTATTCCGAAACGAAGACCTTGAGCCAGGAGCTTTCCTTCAAATATCGTCATGATGCACCACTCGCTTCCTTTTCCTCGAGGCAACTGATGAGATGGCCCATTTTTCTGCATTTCGTTTTCAAGTAATCGATATTGCATTCATTAGGTGCAATTTCAATGGGAACTCGCTCGGTAACGGTAATGCCATATCCCTGAAGGCCGACTATTTTGGTGGGATTATTGGTCATCAGTCGCATTTTTCGAACGCCTAGATCCACCAGCATCTGCGCGCCGATTCCATAATCGCGCAAGTCGGCGTCAAAACCAAGTGCCTTGTTGGCTTCCACCGTATCGTACCCCTTCTCTTGCAAGGCGTATGCTTTCAACTTATTCAGCAAGCCGATGCCGCGCCCTTCATGATTCCGCATGTAGAGCAGTACTCCTTTGCTTTCCTTGGAGATTTGCATCAAAGAAGCTCTGAGCTGTCCACCGCAATCGCAGCGCAGGGAGCCCAAGACGTCGCCGGTCAAACACTCCGAATGCACGCGTACCAGGACTTCATCTTCCGGGTTGATTTCACCCATTACGAGGGCCAAATGGGTGTAGTCATCAATATCATTGGTATAGCCGATGATCTGAAATTCTCCGCCATAAAGGCTTGGCAGCGTGGCAACAGCCGATCTGTGCACAAAGATTTCATTCTGCATGCGGTACTGGATGATATCGGCTACGGTGGCGATCTTAATATCGTGTTGAGCCGCAAATTCTTCCAGATCTGGCATACGTGCCATGGTGCCGTCATCTTTCATTATTTCGCAGATGACCCCGGTCGGTTTTAATCCGGCCAATCGGGCTAAATCCACGGAACCTTCGGTCTGGCCCGTACGCACCAGCACACCGCCTTTTTTGGACTTCAAGGGAAAAATGTGTCCCGGACTCACCAGGTCGTCAGGCTTCGCTTCATCTGCAATGGCAGTCAGAATTGTATGAGCTCGATCGGCAGCACTGATGCCCGTGGTAACACCGCGTCTCGCTTCAATGGACACGGTGAAAGCCGTTTCGAAGCGTGACAGATTCTCGGTAACCATCATGGGCAGCCTGAGCTTGTCCACCCACTCCGGTGTCAGGGAAAGGCATATCAAGCCGCGACCAAATCTGGCCATGAAGTTGATTGCTTCAGGCGTTGCTTTCTCTGCCGCCATGCATAAATCACCTTCATTTTCTCGATCTTCATCGTCAACCAAGATTACCATTTTGCCCTGGCGGATGTCTTCTAATACCTCAGGGATACTTGCCACAGGCATTCCTCGTAACTCCTTCTGTTATGAAGTGGGTTGGATCTCCCAACCTGTTTAACGTTGTATTGATAGCATGAAGCCGGCGGCTTCTCAAGATTGGCCGCTGAATTATTTGTCGGCCGGCAGAAGCCGTTCATGCACTCTAGAAAAAACCGTGCTTCGCCAGAAAATCCGTATTGATGCGGCTGGGTTGAGCTGACTTTTCGGACAGTTTCTGCTGCCATCCAGTCAGCATTCTCTCTACATATTTGCCGATGATATCGGTTTCAATATTGACCGCCTCGCCCTTCCGAAGCTCTTCAATGGTAGTCTCTCGAGCCGTATGCGGAACGATGTTGACATCGAAGCGATCGACTTCGCAGCCGTTAACCGTCAGACTGATCCCATTGATGGCAACAGACCCCTTTTCGACTATGTAGCGGGCAAGCTCTTCCGAAACCTGGAAGAAAAGCCTCCGGGAGCGGCCTTCCCGGACCCGATCGAGCAAAGTACCAATGCCGTCGACATGGCCGCTTACCAGATGTCCGCCCAGTCGATCGCCGAGACGCAGCGCCCGTTCCAGGTTGAGACGGCTGCCGGTTGGCTTGCGCCCAAGGGTGGTGCGATTCAAGGTTTCCCCGGAAACATCGGCAGTGAAAACGCTCCCCTGAGATGCGGCAACGGTCAAACAAGCGCCGTCTACCGCAATGCTTTCACCCAAAGCAAGATCTTCGAGAGCAAAATTGGCCCTGATGACCATCTTAGCGTCGACGCCCTGACGATCGATCTTTAAGAGTGTGCCTGTTCCTTGAATCAGACCGGTAAACATTTACCTACTCTCTCAATAAATCGTTTCATTCAATCTCGCCGAAAGCATCACATCCTGGCCGAACCTTCTGACTCGCAGGTCGTGCACTTCGAAAGCTTCAGCCACGCTCTCCTTGGCCATTCCGAAGAACGCCGGCAAGCTCTGCGGGTCCGCCATAATTTTGGGAGCATAGAAAAAGCAAAAATCGTCCGCCAGTCGTTCCTCCAAGAAACTGCCCAGGACTTGCGCTCCGCCTTCAACCAGCAGGCTGCCGATCGCCTTCCTCCCCAATTCGCTCAGAAGGGCTCTAAGGTCGATGCGATCACCGACGGCACGCAATCGCAGCAGCTCAACTCCTGCCATCTCCAAAGGGGCTCCCCTGGCGGCAGCGGCCTCTTGGCTGCAAGCGATCCAGACTGGGGCTTCTCGCACTGTACGGACCAATCGGCTTTCAATCGGAATGCGTAAATTGGTGTCAAGCACAATGCGGGCAGGCTGACGACAGCCACTTTTATTAACCGTGCGCGCAGTGAGCATCGGGTCATCGGCCAGGACCGTGCCGATACCAACCAAAATACCGTCCAGAGCACAGCGCAAACGGTGCACGAAACGCCGCGAGCTCTCATTGCTGATCCATTTGGAGTCTCTCGATCGCGTCGCGATTCGACCATCCAAGGTCATGGCGGCTTTGAGAGTAACGTGCGGGATCCCTTGGGTGACATGCTTGATAAAGCTCTGATTCAACAGACGGCACTCTTTTTCAAGGATTCCCGTTTCGACGATCACTCCTTGTTTGCGCAGAAATTCTACTCCCCCACCCTTTACGTGCGCGTTGGGATCGCGCATTCCCACAACGACTTTTGCGATACCGGCGTCAAGGATCGCCCGGGTACATGGTGGAGTGCGTCCGAAATGGTTACAGGGCTCCAGTGTCACGTACAAAACGGCTCCAGCAGCTCTGTCTCCGGCTTCGCGCAAAGAATTTATTTCTGCGTGCGGACCGCCGATACGCTCGTGGTAGCCTCTACCCACGACTTGATCCTGCACCACAATCACCGATCCTACCATCGGATTGGGGCTCGTCCGGCCGCGTCCTTTGGCCGCCAGCCGTAATGCCTCTCTCATGTAGAACCGGTCGTCCCGCGCCACTTGTCTATCCATAAAGCGGAAAAGTCGAACATAACTCTGCAACCTCGGCCTTCAGGTATTTCAGGGCCTGCTCATCGCCTGCCGCACAAAGAGCACGATGAATGAATTGGGCCACATTTCTCATGGAATCCGGCTTCATCCCTCGAGTCGAGATTGCCGGAGTACCGATGCGAATGCCGCTTGCGATATGGGGCTTCTGGGGGTCGAAAGGGATAGAATTCTTGTTGACCGTGATTCCAGCCAGATCCAGGGTTTCTTCCGCGAGCTTGCCCGTTAAACCCTGGGGAGTAAGATCTACCAGGATCAAATGATTATCTGTACCACCCGATACCAGTCGATAATTCAAGCTCTTAAGCTCCTCGGCCAGACGCTGGCTATTTGCCAGGATGCTCTTTTGATATTCTTTGAAGGTCGGCTGTAAAGCTTCTTTGAAGGCCACTGCCTTGGCGGCAATGACATGCATGAGGGGACCTCCCTGAATCCCGGGAAAGATCTGGCTGTCCAGCATCTTGGCGTATTCGGAGTGCGACAGAATGAGACCGCCACGTGGGCCTCGGAGCGTTTTGTGGGTGGTCGAAGTCACAAAGTCGGCGTATTCAACCGGGTTTGGATGCAGATCGGCACTCACCAGTCCGGCAATGTGGGCCATATCAACAAGCAAGTAAGCTCCAACCTGTTTGCAGATCTCCTGAAACTTGGAGAAGTCGATAATGCGGGGATACGCACTGGCCCCTGCTATAATAAGCTTGGGACGGAACCGGTTTGCCAGAAAGGCCAGTTCATCATAATCAATCCGCTCGGTATCTCGCCTGACACCGTAAGATGTGACCTGAAACAATCTGCCGGAAAAACTGACCGGGCTGCCGTGAGTGAGGTGCCCGCCCTGGCGTAGATCCATTCCCAAAATAGTATCACCCGGCTCCAAGACTGCGAAATATACAGCCATATTGGCCTGCGATCCGGAATGCGGCTGGACGTTCGCATATTCAGCATTGAATAGCTTCTTTACTCGCTCTTGAGCCAGTTGTTCGGCAATGTCGACGAATTCACAGCCGCCATAGTACCTTCTACCCGGGTAGCCTTCGGCATATTTGTTGGTTAGGACAGATCCCTGCGCTTCTCTGACCGCAGGACTGACAAAGTTCTCAGATGCGATCAGCTCCAGTTTTCCCTGCTGCCTCTTCTCTTCGTCCTGGATCACTTGAGCTATTTCAGGATCGACTACCTCAAGATAGGACATTCTACTTTCCTTCCTGCGAATCGGATAGCCATCCCCAACCGGGATGCGACTTGCTTCTAGCGCGCTTTCCATATTTAGATAAATGATTCTATGCGATTAATTAGTTATAAGCTTTCTGCCCGAGCTTCCCTGTCAAGGACACACTCTCACTCCCAGCGGCATTGCTGCTCAAGCTATCGATCAAGTCGACTCTTCGCTGGTGCCTGCCACCAT
>JAVEVM010000345.1:0-4939 GCA_034005055.1 Desulforhabdus sp.
CGATTTGCAGATGCGCCAGCATGCCCACGGTGAGCTGGTCAAGCCGTTGCAGGATTCGCTGGAAAAAGTGGATGATAAGATCAAGGAGATCGAGAAAGCGCGTACCAGTGCCTATGCAAGCCTTTACGAGCAGGTGAAGCTCCGTACCCGTACGCAGGATCAACTGCAGCAGGAGACCTCCCATCTGGTACAGGCATTACGGGCTCCAGTAGTCCGGGGGCGCGGGGGAGAAATACAGCTGAAGCGGGTTGTTGAAGTTGCGGGTATGGTTGAGTTTTGTGATTTTTTGCAGCAGCAATCGGTGTCGACCGAAAGCGGACGGCTGCGTCCGGACATGATTATAAAATTGCCCAACCGCAAGAATGTGGTGGTGGATTCTAAAGCACCGCTGCAGGCTTATCTGGAAGCATCGGAAGCACCGGATGAGCCGACTAGACTGATCAAGCTGCAGGAGCACGCACGACATATCCGGTCCCATCTTAGTCAGCTGAGCAGCAAGTCGTATTGGGACCAGTTCAGTCCGGCACCGGAATTTGCCGTCCTGTTTTTACCCGGCGAGACCTTTTTCAGTGCAGCGCTCGAGCAGGATCCCGGACTGATCGAATTTGGAGTGGAGCGAAAAGTCATACTGGCTACTCCAACGACTCTCATCGCTTTACTCCGTGCCATTGCCTATGGCTGGCGGCAGGAGCAGATTGCCGAAAATGCCCAGGCGATCAGTGAGCTGGGGCGAGTGCTGTATGATCGCATCCGCGCCCTGGTCGGCCATTTTACGGAAATGAGAAAAGGATTGGATCGAGCCGTATACGCCTATAACAAAGCGGTGGGATCGATGGAGGGGCGGGTACTGGTGGCTGCCAGGCGATTTAAGGAGCTCGGCGCCGCGAGCGGCGACGAAATCGAGCATCTGAAAATTATAGAGAAAACAAGCCGAAGCATGAGTATGATCGAATCGTCGGAGCTGCTATCTCATCCGAATACAGAAAAGATCCATTCGTAGCAGTGCAAAGCTCACTTGAGCACGTTGGCGCAATTGATCCGCGAGGCTTGCAGGTCAAGGGAAGCTGCTACCTTTTCGGGGTGCCGGATGCAAGGCGCTGCGGGCATGCTGAACCTCCGGAGGAGCAAACCTGTCTTGAAGCCTTCCCGTATTTTGCCGTACACAAGCTTATAGCTCGGCCACTCCGGCAGGGATTAAACAAACGAAAATCAGCGCAGCATCACCGGTATTTTTCAATTGATGCTCTTAGTTTCCAGGAATGAAAATGACGTTCCCCTGGGCGACTTCAACCCACTGGCCATCCCGCCAAACCGCCCCTTTGCCGGCATGCACAAAAATCTCATGCTCCCAGCTGTGAGCATGCTTTGGAGTGTGACCGCCGGGGGATAGCTCAAACACGCGCATGCAAAAATGAGCTGCTCCGTCCGCATTACCGATAACCACCCGGCCGGTAACTCCTTTGGCGGGGTCTTTATCGAAAATTTTGCTGTCCGCTTCAGAGTAATGAATAATCTTCATGGATTTCCTTATAGCTTTGTGCCAGCATCTGCTGCTTTCGATGGAGCGTCCTGCATTTCCTCGATCAGTCTGCCGGTTGGCTCCCCCAAATGGAAGGACATTTCATCGGCCGGCCTTGCCAAAGGCTGGGATCCAAGATGAACTACTCCGGTCGGCCGTCGTCTCCAAGGAGAGAGGCGTTGATGATTGATGTCAAGTTTGAGCGCATGAACGATGGCTAACACATCAGCCGGCCCTTTGCTGGGCCGGCGATTGGGCGTTAGAATCGGCTGGTTTCGAACGGAATTGAAGAAAGTGATTTTTGGGACGGTCAAGACAAGAATTTCTTTTTGAGATCCTCCCAGGGGGCGAACAGGGCGAACACCACTGCTGAAATCAAGTAAATAGCCAGAATCGAAGCCGGAAAAGTGACATAAAGCAGGATATAAACCGGAAAAAGAATTGCCAAGGACAGCGCAAGCTTCACTCCCACTTCAACCCATTTGTTTTTCTGATCCTGTTTTTCCTCCATCCTTCACTCCATTTTTTGTATGGTTCATTGATCTGAATAACTTCAATCAAGTGCAAAATCGAAACACAGCTTCCATACTCAAGAATTTTTGGAATAAAAAACATAAGCGAGTCGGCGCCATTTTGCAAGGAGAATGACCCGGCGTAGTGATCTTTTTTTCACAATTTCTGTGCAGGGAGCGAATCGAATGATTTTTGAAAGATCAGCGAGAAAATTGGGAATAAACGGGAACCCCTTGAACTTTGCCTATCTTTTTATTTGCATGGTCAAAGCTCATTGTGTATATATGCACATGATAAACTAGCCTGAAAACAGTCAAGTCCGCACCATTTAGTAAAATGGACCAATGGAGATTGCGCCCAAACGCTAGCGGGGTTCTCGATATACCTTTTTAATCAGCTTAGGAGGATAAGCATGGCAAACGCAGTAACGCAAAGTATTCTGGTGGTCGGAGGCGGCATGAGCGGACTCAGCGCCGCAATCGAAGCAGCAGAAGCGGGCCGCGAAGTCTACCTGGTAGAAAAAAACTCATACCTCGGGGGACGGGTCGCTCAGCTTCATCAGTATTTTCCCAAGATGTGCCCTCCCTACTGTGGCTTGGAGATCAACTTTCGCAGAATTAAGAACAATCCCCAAATCCGGTTCTACACACTGGCTGAAGTGGAATCGATTTCCGGTGAAGAAGGCAATTGGGATGTCTCGGTTAAAATCCAGCCACGTTATGTGAATGAGAGGTGTACGGTGTGCAACAAATGTGCTGAAGCGTGCACTCTAGAAATTGATAACCCCTTCAATTACAACATGAATAAAACCAAAGCCGCCTATCTGCCTCACGATATGGCATTTCCCATGCGTTATGTATTGGATCCGTCACTGGTGCAGAGCGGTGAGGCGCAAAAAGTTAAAGAATCGTGTCCCTACGATGCCATTGACCTCGACATGCAGCCTCAAACAGTAGATCTGAAAGTTGGATCCATCGTTTGGGCCACGGGTTGGAAGCCTTATGACGCCAACAAACTGGATAATCTTGGCTTCGGTAAATACCAAAACGTGATCACCAACGTCATGATGGAACGGCTGGCGGCATACAACGGGCCGACACAAGGTCAAATTCTTCGCCCTTCAGACGGCAAGCCTCCACAAAACATCGCTTTCGTCCAATGCGCCGGATCGCGCGACGAAAACCACCTGCCGTTCTGTTCAGGTATTTGCTGTCTTGCTTCCATGAAGCAGGCGAACTATGTGCGCGAACAGTATCCGGACGCGAAGGTCCACATTTTCTTCATTGACATTCGTGCCACAGATCGTCTGGAAGATGTCTACCGTAAAGCCAAGGAGGATGAGAATATCAAGTTTTTCAAGGGTAAAGTGGCAAAAATACAGGAAGACAGTGCTAACAAGAATTTGATCCTGCGCGTAGAGGATACGACCACCGGATCATTGCACGAGGTCAACATGGATCTGGTGGTGCTGGCCACCGGAATGCAGCCAAACACTTCGGAAGTGCAAGTCCCGACTGCCGTTTCCTACGACGAGTATGGGTTTGTATCATCGGTGGATGCTCGACCGGGGTTGTACGCTGCCGGATGCACGAGGACTCCTGTTGGTGTTTATGAATCAGTTGCCGATGGCACGGCAGCAGCACTTAAAGCCATCCAATCCATTGCCGGGAGGTAAGCTCAATGGAGAAAAAGATCGCCGTATATATCTGTTCAGGGTGTGGCATCGGAGATGCCTTGGATATAGAAAAACTCAGTGCGGTAGCCACCAGTGAATACAAGGTGCCAATTTGTAAAACTCACCCGAATCTTTGCAGTTCGGAAGGAGCCAAACTGATCAAAGACGATATCGCCAATGAAGGCGTGAACAGCCTGGTGATAGCTGCTTGCTCGCCTCGGGTGATGTATGACGTCTTTAACTTTGAAGGCTGCGTTCTGGAGCGCGTCAATCTGCGCGAACAAGTGGTCTGGTCGCAGAAGCCAAATGATGAAGACACCCAGATGATGGCCGAAGACTACATGCGCATGAGCATAGTAAAGACCGGCAAGATGGAATTGCCCGAACCTTATAAGCCCGAGCAGGAAATGTCTAAGGACGTTCTGGTTGTGGGCGGCGGCTGGACTGGGTTGAACGCTGCCCTGGAGGCTGCCAACTCGGGCACTGCCGTTGTCCTGGTTGAAAAGGAAGATCAACTGGGCGGCTTTCAGAAAAAAGTCAGCCAGAAGGTAACCTTCCCCTACAAAGAAATTAAGGCCAACGACATTGATCAGTTGATCGAGAAGGTTAAGCAGAACAAGAACATTACGGTTTACACGGGTGCCAGAGTCGAGAAGATTGCCGGCGGTCCGTGCGTATTCAATGTATCCGTCAAACAGAACGGATCAACCGCGGAACACCAGATCGGAAGCGTTGTGCTGGCGGCCGGATGGCGGCCTTACGATCCAGCCAAGCTTGACAAGAAGCTGGGTTTTGGCGAGTCTCCGAACGTCGTCACCAATGTCATGTTCGAAGAAATGGCTCAAAAAGGCAAGCTTGCGCGGCCCAGCGACGGTCAGCCGATCAGGAGTGCAGCGTTTCTGCAATGCGCCGGGCAGCGCGATCCCAAGTATCTGCCTTATTGCTCCAGCATCTGCTGTCTGACCGCTCTCAAGCAGGCCATTCAGATCAAGCAGGAAAACCCCGATGCGAACGTCTTTGTAGTCTACAAGGAAATGAGAACCCCCGGTCAGTCGGAAGATTTTTATCGTAAGGCACAGCAGGAAGGCGTGCTTTTCCTGCGGTCTCAGGATCCTGAGGTTATGACCGATGGAGCCGGCCTGAAAGTCAAGGCGCATGACGAACTGCTAGGTGAAGAAGTGCTGCTGGAAGATCTGGACTTGGTGGTGCTTGCCACCGGCATGGTGCCGGAG
>JAVEVM010000346.1:0-4925 GCA_034005055.1 Desulforhabdus sp.
CGCCCCACCTGGAGGATGGAGTGTTTTGGTGGCATGCATGACTGCGATGGAGGTGGCCACCCCCACAGCACAGGCCAGCCACAGGTGCGAGCCAAGAAATTGATAGGCGGCCACTCCGATAATCGCCGAAAGCAGATGGCCTCCCACCAGGTTGCGCGGCTGAGCCAGGGGACTTTTGGTAGCCCCGTAGACGAGAACGGCGGAAGCGCCGAAGGAGCCGATAATCATCATCAAGTCGGTCTCGCTCAAGAGGTCGTAATGCAGATAAGCGACAGCAGCGATGCCCAGGAATGATCCGAGCCATGACCAGAGGATTTCTAAGGGGCTGACCCTCGGTGGGCTTTGGGTTGTGCCCCTCATCTTGTCAAAATAGCTCATGCCTTCTCCTTCCCACCTGAAAAGCGCAGCAGATCCGCCCGGGTGACAATTCCAATGATCCCTCCGGTTCGATCCACCACCGGCACCCGGTTGATCCTTCTTTTCTCAATGATGGATAATACATCGGCGGAGGTTGCTTCCGGACCAACCGTCACCGCCGGCGCCGACATGATGTCGCCGGCCGATTGCTTCTTCATAGGAGCAGCAACGCAGCCCTTTGAGGAGAGACATCTGGCGACCACTTCCATAAAGTTCAGATGTTCTCCGGCTCCCATCAGCGCGAGAAAGTCTTTTTCCGAAATGACGCCTGCCACCCGCTCTTCTTCATCAACCACGGGCGCTCCCGAAACACCGCGCTCCGCCATAAGCCGGGCGACTTCAATGATGGACGTATCGGTTTTCACCTTGAGCACCTCCCGTGACATGATGTCGACCACGGGCACGGGCTGCTGCAGTCGTTCAAGGGCTCTGCGAAACGCTATTCGATAAATCTCTTTAAAATCGCCCGGTGTGATATCCAGGTACCCCGGAATCTCCCGCATAGCCTCGTAAATATCGCCATCGGATAAATCCACCGGCCGGCAGAACAGACCGTTGCTCTCTTCCATTACGACTCCTTTTCTGGAACCGGCACGCCGGTTTATTTGGTTTACTGCAGAGTATAATCAACTTATCAACCGACTCCTTGACCCAAGTCAAAAAGAGGCGCCTGGATCCACCATACGGGAAAAGATCAGCATTCAAGATTGCAATTGCCGTATCTTAAATTTTTTCTTGTATTCGTTCCTTTGCTCGGGTGGGTTTGAACCTTTTTGTGTGCTTTCAGCGCTGATCCCAGGACGCGCAGGCTCCCACGCAGAGATAACGAGTATAGAGCCTAATCTAGTGCAGAACACATTAGCCGTGCGAGAGGGTGTGGTGGGAACGAGAGGAGCAGCAGCGTTACCTTATTTTCTGGTTCCCAGATACGCTGCAATTACCCTTGCATCTCTTTGAACTTCCTGCGGCGTTCCCATGGCGATCCGGCTGCCATGGTGCAACACCACCACTCGGTCGGCCAGGCGCATAACCACATTCATGTCGTGTTCAACCAGCAGGGTACCCATGCCACGCTCACGCAAATGCTGCAGATAATCTACCAATGCAGCGCTTTCTCTTGGATTGAGGCCACCGACGGGCTCATCAAGGAGCAGGATGCTGGGAGAGAGAGCAAGGGCGCGGGCCAGTTCGAGCAATTTCTGTTCCAACAAGCTTAGCTGTTGAATAGGAGCTTCCGCCTTGGGGGCGAGATCGAAGTCATCGAGCAGCTGCAGGGCTAATTCGCGGAGATCGGTTTCTTCTCTGCGTTCTTTGGTGAGATGGCAATAGGCGCCAAGGAATCCGGTGCTTCCTCGGGTATGGTAGCCCAAAAGCGCATTTTCCAGAACAGAGAAGCCGGCGTATACCTGCACCGTCTGAAAAGTCCGGCCGACACCCAGTGAGGCGATCCTGTGGGGAGCAGAACCAACTATGGATTGACCGTTAAGCAGCACATCGCCGCGGTCCGGCTTCAGCAGTCCGGAGACGATGTTTAAGACGGTTGTTTTGCCCGCACCGTTTGGGCCTATCAGTGCCACAATCTCCCCTGCGGATACGTGCATACCGATTTCGTTCAGTGCCTGCAGCCCGCCAAAGCTCAAAGAGACATCCTGCAGCTGCAGGACCGGCACTACTCCGGCCGAATCAGGAGACTTTTCGGGCGTAGTCTGAGGGCGAGCCGGTAGTCTGCGGATTGCTTCCTCTTTAGTCCGGCGTGATTCGGATCGGTCGGCGTCCTCTTTGCCCGCGGATGATTTCCGCCGCAACAGCGGCAGCGAGATGAGCGCCGGGACGAGACCCTGGGGAGAGAATACCAGGACGCCCATGAGGATGAGGCCGTAAATGAGGACATACCAGTCTTCAAACTGATGCAGCATCTCCGGCAGGGCGGTCAGCAGAACCGTTCCCGCCAGCCCGCCCCAAAGGCTGCCCATACCGCCTACTACCACCATGGTCACGACCTGCACGGAATAGAATATGTCGAACGTCTTGGGGCTGATGAAGCTCACATAGTGAGCGTAGCAAAAGCCGGCTACTCCGGCGTAAATAGCGCTCAAAACAAACACCGCTACTTTGTAGCTGTGGCTGGGGATACCCATGGCTTCAGCGGTGAGCTCTTTTTCGTGGATGGCTTTAAGAGCACGACCCAATCTTGAATCGATCAGATTCAAGGTGAGCGCAAAAAAGATCAAAAAAAGAGTCCAGACAAAAACGTAGAATTTCAAATCGCTGTCTATGGCGAAGGAGCCGATCCTCAATTGGGGAATGCCCGGGAATCCTGAAGGGCCTCCAGTCACGCCGTCCATCTGGTTGAAAAGAATACTGACGATGATGTTGAACCCGAGAGTAGCCATGACCAGATAATGGCCTTCCAGTCTCAGGGTGGGCAAAGCGAGGAGGCAGCTCACCAGCCCAACGGAAGCCAGGGAAAAGAGAAAAGAGTAGAACAGCGGCCACTGCCAGGAGGTGCTGGCGATGGCGCTTAGATAAGCGCCGATGCCGAAAAAAGCCGCATGCCCGAGGGAGACCTGACCGGTCGAGCCGATCAGCAGATTGAGGCCGAGCACAACAAGGCCATTTAAAGCCATCACGTTGAAGAGCAGCAGAAAATAGTCGTTTTGCAGTGTGAGAGGGATTACGACCAGAATTGCCGTCAACATGAGCAAGGCCGGCCACTGGCTGGGGATTAGTACGAGACGGGTGGTGTCGGGGTATTCTTGATTACTGCTCACAATAGCTTATAGCCTTCGCACGCGGACGCTGCCGAATAATCCTGCCGGCCTCAGGAACAGGATTCCCAGCAGCACCACAAAGGCAATGGCATCTTTGTAGGCCGAAGAGATCAAGCCGGCCCCGAGAGATTCGAGAATTCCAAGCAAGAGTCCTCCGGTCACTGCCCCGAGAGTGCTGCCGTACCCTCCCAGTATGGCTCCGGCGAACCCTTTCAGCCCCAAAATCAATCCGCCCTCATAGCTCATGCTGGTGATCGGAGTGATCAAAATACCTGCCAAAGCACCCAAAGCTCCACTCATGGCGAATGCCAGGGCGACAAGGTTGCGAACCGAGATGCCGATTAAAACGGCTCCGAACGGGTTGTCGGCGGCGGCACGCACCGCTTTTCCGAGAAGCGTGCGATGAAAAAAAAGATAGAGCAGCCCCAGAACGATCAGGGAAAGAGCGAGTATCCACAGAGTCTGGGGAAGAATGGCGGCATCGAAAAGGAAAATGGGCGTGTCGCCTCCGAGGGCCGGCAGAGCTCTGGCATTCTTTCCCCAAATCAACATACCTGCGCCGTGAAAGGTGATCGAGGCACCGACCGTGATCATAACAAGAGTAAGAATATCGCGATTTCTTGAATGGCGAATAGGACCCTGCTGGAGCGCCACGCCGATCAAAGCAACGGCGACAATGGCCACGGCAAAGGCGACCGGCAGGGGAAGGTGCGCCTGGTAAAGAGAGATGGTGATCATGGCCCCCAGCATGACAAAGTCGCCTTGAGCAAAGTTGACTATACCGGTTGCATTTTGAATCAGGCAAAACCCGAGGGCGATCAGGGCATAGATACTCCCGTTGGTGATTCCGGAAACGAGAAACTGCGGAATCAGATGCCAGCTCATCGGCTTAGCTTCTCTGCGGCTCTCTGCAAGCCGGCGTGAAAAGCCGCCAGATTGATTTCCATCCGTTTGCCGCCGGTGCTATTAAGCAGCCTTTCGACTTCCTCCGGAAGGCAGAACAGCTCTCCCGAACCGAGCGCAAAGCCCAGCAGCACCAGATTGGCAGAAACCGGCGATTTGAGCTCTGAGGCAATCCCGGTGGCGTCGATAAAGTTGCATTTCCCCTCATCGGAAGCATTACAGTATGCTCTGCCATCCGGTCTCAGGTAGTAGGAGTGAGCTGCAATGCCGTCCGGATGGAGCGCGAGCAAAATGTTCGCTCGCCCAGGCCGAATGAGAGGGCTGGTGAATTCAAATGCCGCTTGATGACTCACTGGCAGGTCCTGTGATGCGGTCGGACCGCTCTTCCCGCCCACTTTCAAGTGGCTGATGACGTTTCCTCCTCGCTGTGCCATGCCGTGGGTTTCGGAAAGCAGGATATGCCGGCCCTGGGCAAGGGCCGCTTCGGCAAGAAGGCGGGTGACATAGAGTACCCCCTGCCCCCCGACACCGCTTATGATTATTTGTTGCATCCCTATACCTCTTTTTCGCTAACGATTTCTATGGCCTGGTTGGGGCACACTTGGACGCACACGCCGCATCCCGAGCAGAGGCTATGGTCGACCAGAACCGGTAGCTTATCCCCCTGGCTCTGCAGGGCGGGACATTCAAAATGTTTGAGGCAAAAATCGCACCCTTTGCATTTTTCATTGATGGTGATCTGTTTGCGGGTCCAGCTCTGCGGATGCTTTCGGTCCATGAGACACGGCCGCTTGGCGATCACAACCGCCACTCCGCCTTGGGGCTCTTTCGCAT
>JAVEVM010000347.1:0-4922 GCA_034005055.1 Desulforhabdus sp.
GAACAGCTCATGTCGGCCATTGAAGGAATCAGTTCGAGCAAGGTGGATCGTTCCGAATTTGAACTCGCACCCCGACCTCAGCTCGAACAAGAAGTTTCAACGCTCGAACAAGAAGTTTCGACGCTCGAACAAGAAGTTTCGACGCTCGAACAAGAAGTTTCGACGCTCAAGCAGGTTATCCAGCATCTTCGCAGAACGGTGATAGAGCAAGACCGAAAACTGTGGCTCTTCCTGCAGGAGGCAAAAAAACGCCTGCCCGATCCCTTTTCGGAAGAACAGATCGAGAGACTGCTGAGGGAAGAAGATCATCTCCTGGATGCCTTGTACGTCTCTTTTGAGGATCAATTTCGCGGAACAAGGATCGACATAAAGAACCGCCTTAGAGTCTACCTGCCTTTTATCGAGGAAGCCGGGGCGGGGACTGCGGAAGCTCCGGTGGTCGACTTGGGTTGCGGGAGAGGCGAATGGCTGGAGATACTGCAGGAAAGCAATCTGCACGCAGTAGGAGTTGATCGCAACAGAATTATGCTCCAGCAATGCAGGGAACTGAATCTGAAAGTCATCGAAAACGATGCAGTCCAATTTTTGCATGGACAGAACGGTAACAGTCTTGGAGCGATTACCGGTCATCACATTATCGAGCATCTCGATCTTACCACCCTCATCACTTTACTGGACGAGTGTTTCCGGACGCTGAAGCCCGGTGGAATACTCATATTTGAGACTCCCAACCCGGAAAACCTTCTGGTCGGGGCCTACTCTTTCCACTTCGACCCCACGCACAAGAAGGTTCAAGTTCCGGACAGCCTAAGATTCTTGGTTGAACAGAGAGGCTTTTCGCGCACGCAAATTCTGCGCTTAAACCGCTATTCGGACCTTTGCCAAAGCGACGACGATGCTGATGATTTTAGAAAAAAATGGTTCTATTCTGAAATGGATTTCGCCATCATCGCTTACAAGTCTTAGAGAGATTCAGGAACAACACGCCTCCCTGCAAAATTCTGAATCGCGAGCTTTTCGATGGAAAAAAACATGAACGTAGCCGTCGACCTCACGCCTCTTCTTCCCGGAGCAGAAAACGGTGGGGCAAAGATTTTCGTCTTAAGCCTCCTTAGACAATTGATCGAGCTGACTCCAGCCTGGCATTGGCTTCTGCTCACTTCAAAGATCACTCACGCTGAACTGGCTTTGATCGACCAGGGTCACGTGAAAAGAATATGCGTGTTCCCGCGCACCGAAGGAGCCGCCCCGCGAGCCCACAGTGCTATCAACTTCCTGCGGCATTCATTTGCCAAATACCGAAGCAATAGAGATCGGGCTGACACCCCCCTCGATTCGGCGTCCCGATGGAAGATGACCGAAATCTTGCACGAGCTGAAGGCCGATCTATTATTCTGTCCATTCACCAGGCCGCTCTTTCACTCTCCTGGAATTCCCACTGTTTCGGTTATCTACGATCTGCAATACCTGCAATATCCACAATTTTTCTCCACGAATGAGCGGGCCGAGCGCGATAGCAATTTCAGAGAGGCTGTCCGCTTTTCGGATCAATTGGTCTGCATTTCAGATTTTGTTCGCAATTCGGTACTACAAAACAGTGCCTTCCCCAGGGATCGCATCAGAACCATATATCTCAACCTCGCAAAAAGACTTTGCGAGCAAACAAAAGAAGATACAGATCGCGTTCAAAGCTGCTTGGGACTCTCGGAAAAACAATATCTTGTCTATCCCGCCAACGGATGGCCTCACAAAAACCACCGCATGCTCTTCACAGCTTTTGGCATGTTCTTGGCCGAGAAACCCGGCACAAATGCGATACTTGTCTGCACAGGTCAATTTAATGGGCAAATGCAGGAACTGCGAACGGAAGCGGCGCACATGGGCCTGGACAGCCAGGTTGTTTTTCCAGGCTATTTGCCGGATTGCGATTTTGCAGCGCTGCTTGCAGGCGCCAAAGGAATGATCTTCCCATCATTGTATGAAGGCTTCGGAATGCCGGTGTTGGAAGCAATGGCCTATGGCAAGCCCGTTGCCTGCAGCAACGCCACGAGCTTGCCTGAAGTTGGAGGTCAGGCCGCTTTGTACTTTGATCCGCGCAAGCCAGAACAGATAGTGCAGAGTATGAGGAAGATCTTCTTTGAACCCGATTTGACTAACGATCTTGTGCAGAAAGGCCGTGCACGGGCGGAGCAGTTCAGTTCGGCAGAGCTCATGGCAGAGCAATACCTGGAAGTATTCTCGAGATCCTTACGGAAAGAGGACGTACCGGATGGTCCAATCTTAAACGGCTTGACCGTGGACGGTTGGACACACGATCGAATCACCTTCAGTTATGGAGCCAGTTCTGAACGTCGTCACATGGAGATAGAGCTTATGTTGCCCGCCTGGTCTCAGCATCCGTTCGTCTTGGCAACGAGAGTTTCAGCTGTTGCTGAACCTGCGACCTATTCCATCACGCGCGGGAAATCCTTATTGTTGAGAGAAAAATTAACTTATCAAGGAGGAAAGATTGAATTTGTCATAGAGCCGCTGTTTCAGCCAAAAGCCTTGAAGCTTGGAGAGGATTCAAGATATTTGGGCTGCCGATGCAAAGGGTGCTGGTTACTCGAAGGCACGAAGCGCAGTAGCCTTCTCACTCATCACCAGGATAAACGATGATACCATCCATTTCAGTTATCACACCTTCCTTCAATCAAGGTAGATTTGTAGAACGAACCATCAACAGCGTGCTGTCCCAGGATATAAAAAGCCTCGAATATATAATTATTGACGGAGGCAGTTCTGATGAAACGGTACAAATACTCGAGCGCTACGGCAAACAGTATGGACCCGGTCTCGGGTGGATCTCCGCCAGGGACAACGGTCAGGCAGATGCGATAAACAAGGGTATTTTGTTATCCTCTGCGCCCATCATCGGCTGGCTCAATTCAGATGACATCTATTATCCCGGCGCTTTGCGAGCCGTACTTGACTACTTTGAACAAAATCCGGAAGCTCAAGTCGTTTACGGAGATGCGAACCATATTGATGAGAATGACGCATTCATCGAAAGATATCCGGTTGAGAAATGGGACTGGGAGCGGCTCTTGGAAGTATGCTTCATCAGCCAGCCGGCTGCTTTCGTGCGAAGAGAGGTGTTTGACAGGTGTGGCCTCCTGGATTCACACATTCGTCACAGCAACGACTATGAGCTCTGGATAAGATTCGGCAAATACGGCGTTCGTTTTTCTCACTTCCCTCGACTGCTGGCGGCAACTCGATTGCACAAGGAATGCGCTACCCTTTCTGCCAGTGAAACGTGCCACTTTGAAATCAATAATTTTATGCGGAGCCATTTTGGCAGGGTGCCGGATCGCTGGATTTTCAACTACGCGCATGCGGTGGCAAGAGCCAAAGGCTTTCGAGATGAGGATCGTTTGAGATTCTCGTTGATGATTAGTCTCTATTCCATTTGCGCATCCCTTAGATGGAATCGCCGGTTGACTCGCACTGTGATGGTGACCACCGCCAGGTGGGTGGGCCACAATACTTTTTACGCCTTGAAGCATATGGGGAGCCGGACTTTAAAGCGTCATTGAGATTGGCTCGCGTATACCAGATTGATGCGAAGTCGGACGACACTCGATTCCTCTACCGACACTGGATCTTCCAGCAGATTGACTTCACCCACTTGACGAAGGTCATTCAAGAAAAGAGCATAATCGGTGGCAGGGACTTCCACAATTACATAATCAAGCCTGCCCGTTTCAGATTGGGTCTCCACGGCATGGAGTTTTCCACCGGCTCTTTGTACATACCGTGAAATAATCAAGATGAGGTTCGGCACATGCTCAGTAAGGTCCTGATCCTCCATTGCAGCCGTTTCTCCACCGGACGTCGGTGGAGACTTGGCTGGAGTACGTACTGGCGCCGCTGCTCTTTTTTCACGCGGCTCATGCTGCTGCGGACGCGTTTCTGCGACTCCGGATCTCAAATTCGCAGTCTCGGTCTGCGAAAGCGTGGTGGTAGCAGCATCCTCGTGCTTTGATTTTCTGCCGTAGCTTTGCGGTTCTCTATCCATTAACAGGCTCAACTCTATCATGGCGCCAGTTTCAGGCGGGACCGTTCGAGCTGCTTGCGGGAGCTCCTGGGACTCTTCCGACGCGATCTTTTGCTCTTTTTCTCCGGTTTGTTCTGACGACTCTGGATGGCGAGCCAGTGGAGCCCGACTCTTCACAGGTACCCGCTTCTCGGGTAAGATCCCCTGATAGAGGCAGACAACCAGCAGAGCCGCTATCGCTACCCCGGCAACCTCCAGTGGAATTTTCATGCGCACTGGCAGGAGTATTGTTTCGTACAACCTCCTCCATGCGGAAGATTTCTCGATGCGCTCATGAACTTTTTCCAGGAAATCGTCTGGAGCTTTGATTTCATCGAGAGACCGCATTGCCTGTAAATAATTTTCCATTTCCTGAAGCTCTGCAAAACATCCCCTGCAAGTAGATAAATGCTCGGCTACCTGCCTCCTTAGGGAAGGGTCGAGGGTCTCATCGACATATTCGGATAATGACTCCAGCACTTGCGCGCAGTTCAATCAGATCACCCCCTTCAAATTATCCTTTAGCAGTTTTCTGGCTCTTGCCAGCTTTGATTTTACGGTACCCGGATTCCAATCTGTGATGCCGGCTATCTCCTCATAACTGAGCCCTTCAATATCCCTCAGCACCACCACTGTTCTCGCAGCATGAGGCAAAGCGCTGATTGCGTTCTGCAAAAGCCTGTCTCTCTCTTTCTTTTCCAGGCACAAAAGAGGTGAGGGCGCCGGATCTGCAATTTGCACTGAGCCGTCGTGTTGATGGTGAGCGCTTGGAGGATCTATTGCGACCGTCTTGCTACGATGCCTCAACGCCGCCGATGCAAGTCTGTTTTTGCAAGTATTCACG
>JAVEVM010000348.1:0-4882 GCA_034005055.1 Desulforhabdus sp.
ACTGCGCGGCCCGGGCGGTGCAAGAAGGCCATGCGGACATCGTCCTCATGTTGGACACTATGGGGGAGGCACGAATGGCCGCGGCAAAAGCCGGTCTTTGCGGATTCAAACCCAGTTGGGGCCGAGTCTCCCGCTTTGGACTGCTTGGCCTGGCTCCTTCCATGGAATGCTGCAGCCTGCTCGCCCGAAATCCGAACGATCTGGCTCAAGCGTTCCGGACCATTGAAGGCATGGATGATTGCGATCCTTCCATGGTGGCAGTGGGAGAGGCCCGGGACCGGCCGGGGAACGGATCACCAAGCAAGGATCTGACTGCCGGGATTGTCACCCCGCTGCTTGAGGCTCTGAGCCCGCAAGAGCGCAATGCCTTTTCCAGGGCCATCGCAAACCTTCAGGATGCGGGTGTGACCATTCGGGAAGTGACGTTTAAAGATCAGGGTCTGTTCTCAGTAGTCCACCAGGTGATCGCTTCGGTTGAAGCTTCGTCCAGTTGCGGCAAATATGACGGTGTGCGCTTTGGGCATCGGGCTCAGGGCGCCAAAAACTGGAATGAAATGTATCTGGAGACGCGTCGCGAGTCGTTTAGCTCTCTCCTCAAGGCCTTTCTTTTCCAAGGCGCTTACTTTCAGTTCGAAAATTATCCGGCCTTCGAAAATGCATGCCGTATCCGGGCGCGGCTGGTGCAGGAGAATCGTAAGCTATTCGAAAGCCTGGACCTGATGCTGCTGCCCATGCAGAGCACCTTGCACGACGCAAATCAAGCGCGAACACTCGAACAGCTCTACAACGCGTTTCCCTTCACCCTTTTGGCCAATGTGACCGGCCAGCCCGCTCTTTCTCTGCCGAGCGTTTTCAAGTGCGGCGGGCAAGACATGGGCTTGCAGGTTTTAGGGCCCTTTTTGGGGGATGAAGAATTGTTGTCCTGGGCACAAACCTTGATGGTGCAGGGGGAGGAAGCGGCATGACCCCGAATTATGAAGCGGTGGTCGGACTGGAAATCCATGTGCAGTTGAATTGCGAGACCAAGATGTTTTGCTCGTGCCCCAACCGACCGGGGGACGAGCCCAACAGAAACGTCTGTCCCATCTGCCTATGGCTACCCGGAAACCTGCCCCGATTTAGTATGGAAGCTTTGGAAAAAGCAACGTTAGCCTGCCTGGCGCTCAACTGCCAAATCCAGAAGGAAAGCGCATTCGACCAGAAAGTCTACTACTATCCGGATCTTCCCAAGGGATACCAGCTTTCCCAGTTCCATCGGCCATTAGCCAGAAACGGCTGGCTGGACTTCGCTCGCGACGACGGGACCCGGCAAAGAATCCGCATTCACAAGATCCACATGGAAGAAGACGTTGCCCGACTCGTACACGAAAAGGAAGGAAGAACGACCGTAAGTCTGGTGGATTTCAACCGTGCGGGCACTCCTCTGGTGGAGATTGTGACCGAGCCCGATATGCGCGGCCCTGCGGATGCCATGGAGCTCCTTCGCTCGTTGCGGATTCAGCTGCGCTACTCGGAGTGTTCTCAGTGCAGCATGGAGCAAGGCACCATGCGGGTGGACGCCAACGTCTCCATCCGGCTCCGTGGAAGCGACGCTCTGAATGCCAAGGTCGAGATCAAGAACATGAACTCAATTCGGCACGTGGGGGATGCCATCGCCTTTGAAATCGATCGACAGATAGCTTGCGTTAAGGCGGGAGAGCCAGTTATCACCCACACGCGGCTCTGGGATCCCGATGCCCGCATCACTTCACCCATGCGAGGCAAATTCGATGGACCCTGCGTACCGGATCCATCGGTTCCGCGCATTCTCGTTGAAGATGAGTGGCTGCAAGGGATGATCGGCCGCATGCCCGAGATGCCGGGTGTCAAGGCGGAGCGTTTCATGAGTCGGTACCAGCTCACACGCGAAGAGGCTTTGCAGATGAGCTCCGAACGGGACGTCTCCCGCTACTTTGAAGACGTGCTGAAGCAGAAGGCGCCGGCCAGACTTGCAGCTCAATGGATCGGGACGCAACTGCTTCCCCTGCTGAAAGAGAGGGAGGAAACGCTGGAAAACGCCGCCCTTAGCCCCAATCGATTCGCTGAATTGCTAATCATGATTGAAAGGGAAGAGATCAACGCCAACGCCGCCCGGGACGTCTTGCGACGGCTCCTGGAAAGCACCGCATCAGCCGGGGAAATCGTAGAGCAGTGCGGCTACCGCCAGGTATCGGAAGCGGGTGAACTGGCAGCTCTGGTGGATCGCGTGCTTGCGCAAAACCCTTCCGCGGTGGAAAACTTTCGAAAAGGAGTTGCCAAGGCTATGGGCTTCCTCATGGGTCAGGCCATGCAGGCTTCCGGAGGCAAGGCCAATCCGCGGGTACTCAAGGACTTGATGACCGAGAAGCTGAGTTCGTATTCGACATAGGCGGTAGTATTTTTTTAACGCTCGGTTTGCGTCATTAATGCTTTTATAAAAATGATAGGCGAATCGTACTTTTCTTTCTATTTGGCAAATCTAAATGGAATGACAGCTACGCGATGCTGGGACGCTTCGACGCGTTTGATATAGTGGAACCAGACGATCCAAAACAGATCGAGAAAGCGGTAGTGATCACTCGAGGCTAGGGACATTCCACCACAGAACAGAAGCGCTGCGGGGTACACCCTGGAAGAAGTTTCCAGCCGGCCATTGAACAATCCTTGACACTTCTATCTCAACCGGCAAGCACGTTTCCTAGGAGCTTGTCCGAGAATGCCTCTTTTGTCATTTCGAACGGAGTGTAGCATAGTGATAAATCTGTAAAATCAGCCACTTGCAAGCACAAGATTTCTCGCCTTCGGCTCGAAATGACAGTTCTCGGACAAGCTCCTAGTGGTCCATAGCCTTCCTACAAATACTCCCGCCGCAGCTCTTCCAGCATCTCTCCGGTCAAGCGCTCGGTTTTGCGCAGCTCTGCGAATTTATCCAGCAGGTCATTTACCGTGAGGTGCCGTTTTTCCTCACGGGAAATATCGTCGATGATCTCTCCTTTGTTCATCATGATGGTACGGGTACCTAGCTCCAGGGCTTGCTGCATGCTGTGGGTCACAACCAGGGTGGTGAGCCGCTCCGCCTCGATGAACCGGTTGGTGAGATGAATGACCTGGGCGGCGGACTTCGGGTCCAATGCCGCAGTGTGCTCGTCGAGCAGCAACACTTTCGGTTTGTTGATGATTGCCATCAATAGAGTGAGCGCCTGGCGCTGGCCACCGGAGAGCGTGCCGATGACATCGTCCAGGCGGTCTTCGAGCTGCATCTCCAGCAGGTTCACTTGCTCGCGGTAGACCTCGCGCCTTGCGCGATTCAGGCCTACCTTTGGATAGCTCCTTTTGCCGCGTAGATACGCCATGTGCAGGTTTTCGGCGATGCTCATGTCTGGTGCGGTGCCCATGAACGGATTCTGAAATACCCGTGATACATGCCCAGCCCGTTGATAGTCCATTTTTCTCGAGACATCTTCGCCGGCAATCTCGATGGCTCCGGAATCCGGCAGAAAAGTGCCGGCCACGGCATTGAGCAAGGTTGATTTGCCGGAACCGTTGGTGCCAATGAGGCTGACAAACTCCCCCGCCTTCATTTCCAGGCTGACTCCCTTCAAGGCATGAACTTCGTTGACGGTCCCGGGATTGAACGTTTTGTGGAGGTTCGCTATTTTGATCATCACTACCTCGCGATCTTTGCAGCCTGATTGACCAGATCCGCAGGAAATACAATCCCGTATTCCCTCGCCAGCACCTCGTTCAGATGGATCTTATTCGGTCTAAAGTCCAGGATGGGAATCTGCTGGGGAGCTTCCCCATTGATGACCCTGATCGCCACTTTGGCGGTTTCCCTGCCGACTTCAGTGTAATCCGCTCCGATCGAAACCAGCGACCCGCACCCGATGTCATTGGGCTCGTTGGTAAAATATGGGATTCTGCGACGCTTGAGCAGCTCCCCGATGGTACTCACCGCCATGTTGACAGTATTGTCGCCGGAGGTGAGAAAGACATCGATGCCCTTGCTGATCAGCGAATTGACGGCGTCCAGAACATCACCCGTCCTGCTCACCGCAACCTCCAAAAGCTCGAATCCATATTGGGGCGCCACTTGTCTGGCGAGCATGGTGCATGCCTCGGAACATGCTTCGGCAGGATTCCAGACGATCCCGACCCGCTTCGCTTCAGGCAGCACCTGGCGCATGATGACAAAGGTTTCAGCGATCGGGTTCATGCTTGCGACACCGGTCACGTTGGCCAAATGACTTTGCTCATTTTCGGCCACACCCATGCGATAGGGGTCGCTCACGCAGCCGAACACGTGCGGGATCTTTTTGTTGGCCTGGGCGGTGACCTGTAAAGCAGGAGTCGACAGGGTGATGAGGTAGTCGTAGTTCTGCCGGGCAATATCCTGCGCAATGGATTGCGCCAGATGGAATTCGTTTTGCGCGTTCTTCTGGTCCACCTTGATGTGGTTCGATTCCAGAATGCCGCTCTCCTGAAGCTCCTGCATAACGCCCGTGACACACTCCTCCATGGCGCTCTGATTACTGAAAACAAACAGCGCCAGTCTCTTTTGTTCAGCCGAAGCTGGAGCCACAGGGCGATCACCGCCGTAGAGGATGGTTGCCCGGTCGAGTACGTCAGGCGGAATGTTTATTTGCAGCTGCCTGGCTACGATGAGATTGATCCCGACGCTGAGCTTACTGTACCTCTCGAGAGGAATGTCGCGTGGGTTTTCGCCTTTGAGAACGCGGTCGACCAGCCGCGCCGCTTGAACGCCGCTCGAGGTATAATCGTAGCCGAGAGCACCCAAAGCACCGTCGCCCAATCGCTCCACATCGCTCAAAAAGATGGGAATGCCCTTGGAGCGGGCCGCCTT
>JAVEVM010000349.1:0-4901 GCA_034005055.1 Desulforhabdus sp.
ACAAAAAGCCATCTTGCTCGTTAACCCGCAACAGACCTACAGGAACATATTTCTTGCACGTACAACGGCCCAATATCCGGTCGCCTTTTATGGCAATAGCCAAGCCAACATCAGAAGGCAGTACAACAGTACCGGGCGACTGAGAGAAGCTTCCTATAACATCCGTCAACGTACGGCGATAGCTATTTAAATCTAGTTCCTCTCCAAATTCTGTTACTACAGCCAATCGTGGCTGCAAAAGCGCAATCATTTTGGCACATCCGCTGGCACCCAGATGCTTCCCCAGATTCTGTTTTCCCCTGCCATAATCAATTTCGCTGGCATTTAGGGGTGGATTTGCAGCCCAACCTTCTTCGATTGATCCCAAATGCACAGCGGCAATATCTGGTTTTCCAAAGGCTTCTGCAACTAAATCCATTCTCTTGGGGAATGAAGTATCCCCCACGATGGCTATACTAAAATGGCCACCAGATACAAGGCTCGAAGTTCCATTGATATTCAACCCTAAGGCTTTTGACTGTCCAATCTTTTTTCTGACTGTCGCGTCGCAGTTATCGAATATCTCCTCATGATCCATACCTACCGTTTGAATCGAAAAATCCCCAACCGGATATGTCTTTTCTGGAAGCATTTTTTTGAGTCCATTCATATCGAGGAGCGAGGAGTGATAGGACAATAGTCTCTCGTAGAGATAAAAACTGCTCGGGTTCATAAGAATGGAAAGCGGTCTATCAATTTCAGCCCTGTAAGCAAATCTGAGTGCAAGCAGATTGCCCAGTTCTGCTGAATGATCAGGGTGATCGTGCGTCACTATGACCGCATCAAAATCATGTACGGTGATTCCGTAAAGTACATAAAGAGCCTCGAGATAACCGTATCCCGGATCAACAACGAGGTTGGTTTTGCCGTCAGAGATAAAATATCCTCCTCCAGTTGCATGACGGACCATTCTCAAACCTTGTAATGCTTTCGCACTCTTTTTGGCAGGCATGTGAGGTTGAGCCGGTGTCCAAGAGTTCCAACGGCGGGCTGCAATAAGAAATGGCTGGTTTATCTTCGAGGCCGGGGCACTGCCGTATTCCGTCTTTATGGTTTTCTTGCTGTCAATTACTTCAAGCGCGGTCTTGCTCAACCAGTTTCTGATGTCAGAACCTGGCTCGGCCTTCGATTCGATGACTTTTTCCGTGATCTTCACATTAACTTCCGGAATGCTCGATAGAGTCTTCAGGTAGTTTAGGGCCTGGCCTGGCGAGTGTTCAAAAAAATCTCGGACTTGAGCTCTTCTCTCTCTAAAGAGTAGGCTGAGACCTAAGCCTACGGCAGCAACATCGGCTCTTCCCTTCTTGCAGAGAGATCGCTGGCACTCTTCACATAAGGAAAAGGACTGGATGTTGTATCCTTCTCGGGATATACACGTTTTATCTTCGCAGCTTGTGGCTTGGAGGTCATTTAGCAGATAGAGAGCCGACTTCAACGCGTGCACACAGAACAACAGCTCGTAAGATAAACCGGGAAATATCATGCCCCAATGCGATGCTGAGCAGGCTACAAGCTCCTTCCGAAAGGACATTGAATCACCGTTCGAAAAGCGAGCCTGCGTCATAATCAAGCGAGCCTGCGTCATCGAAGTTCCTATACGAACCGATACTGCATCTAAATCCAGACCCAATGTCGCTTCCAAACATTCTTGAATCGGGAAACCGGCCTCGATGATTTTGACGAACGCAGGCAACCAGCCTTTCTCCAGCAGTCTATTCGCTGCATCCTTCCCAATGGGGCTGTTTAATAGAATTATAAGAGCATCCGGCGACGAACTATTTACCATTTTGCCCCCAAGATGCGCAGTTCCATAAACTGTAAGTGAGTGCTACAATGCTTGACGTCGATAATTCCGCGCGACCCATCAAGTACAGTTTTCTGAGTACTTCACGGAGCAACAGGAAGGGATTAGGGATCTTTTCCACTACGGCTTTTCCTTTCATAATGGCGTCGACGTGACCATCAATGCCTTTGTACCTCGTATTTACTGATTTCTTCAGATCATCATTTGAATAATAAGATGTGAAGTAATGCGCAAAATGGTATAGCAAATAAACGCCTTCCAGGACTTGTTTTCCATCTTCCTCAGCGGCAACCTCTATTCTGGAGTATTGCGTGGGAAATAGCTTCTTCAGAGTTTCTGCCACGTCCGCGAATTGATCACTCAACAATTCCATTCTCTTTTTCCCGTTCGTTTCGTCATCAAGGTGGCTGATATCAATGTCTCTAAATTTCGCGCTCAGTTCCTGCCAAGAGTGGCAAATTTTGATGAAGACGCATCTTATCCAATATTCAACTTTATTTTGAAATACTCTGGGTACTTCGAGCCAAGTGGTCCAAATGCTCCACAGGTAAAACTCCCAGTCAGATTCATAGAAATGAGAGTAATCGAACCATTGAGCGAATAATTCCCAAGCTAAATCATCTAACCTTGTCTCGTACAGTTCCAAATGTTGCGGCTGTTTGTTCTTGATCACGTCTGATAAATTCTGGAAGAGTTTGCTCTCTAATTCAGGGAATGATACTCTGTCATAGTACCCATGTGAAATTTCATGACTCAGAGTAATCCATTTGTGGGGGGCATAAAGATCGCTCAGCGGTAAAGAAATTAATTGGCCTTGATGCCATTCGTACCCCTCTGCCAAATCAAAGTATAAGAAGCCGATCCATCTCTTTTTGAAGTTGCCCGTTGCGATGGTCCGTTCTTGCAAAGGGAGTGCCTTTTGTCGATTTATCTCATCGGTCAATCTTTTTGGTGGTTTCGACTTTATTACCATACCCATGAGGCTATCGACTATACCTGTCGCAGCCCTTATTATACGAGGAACCGAATAAGTCGCCAATGGCGGTCGTCCCGATTCCGATTCGGTGGTCTCAATGCCGGGGAATCTTTGTGACAGAGCCAAATGGAGTTGATCGGTTAGAAACAATAGTCGGCCCTCGATTCTAGTCTTCTCTTCGAAGGATCCCTGTTGCACGAAGGTTGAATAATCTTGAATGATTTTGGACAAATACTCTACCAAAAAAAAGCTTACATCCTTCACCATATTGTCTGAGAAAAGTCTGGCACTGGATGAATTTATGAGACTTACAACACATATCAGTTCGTTAATAAGATATCTGTTAATGCCGTCCAGTTCGTTGAGTTCTTGCAGTTTCTCAACCAAGTGAATCTTCGGAAACTCGATCTTTAGTGTCTGTTTAGTGGGGGGGCTGGAAATAGGCTCTGTAGACAGAAGATTTGTGGTCGTATCTAGGAGACCAAGTCCGTCTCCAAACCTGTTTCTGCATTCGTATAGCCACGGGATGAGATTTTTCAATGGCACAGGATCTATCCAACTAAAGGCTACATCATCTTCTCCAAGGATGACCCGTGCCTTAGTTCCCTGGATTTCCGGCGGTATTGATTTAAAGAACTCTTGAGCGATGTGAAGTTCATTCACCGGTGCGCATTTGACCCGTATAAGCGAGTTAACATTCCCTTGCAGTTTCTCCCATTCCTTTCCTTCTATGACCTTGGCATAAGATATTAACGGTAACGTCGTGGTGTCGAGAAAAACGCCCTCATTCGCACGTTCGTCCGGAACTTCGGAAAATACTTGGCCGAGTGTCAAGTTCCTAAGACCCCTTAGCAGTCGGAAAACACTCTCGAGATCGTCGGCAGGGTACCACAAGAAAACCTCATAATGGCCGAGACCGCTGACTGGATACAACGATCCGATTTTCGGATCCAAAACCTTGCCCGCGCTCACTTGGTCCATAAGCGACATAAGGCCGGAAAGCCCAAAAAGCCCGTTCACCAGTTCATGGACCTTCAAGAATACCAAGGTTGGCGCGGCGGAATCTGCAATAGCGGACCAAAGCTTCTGATACTTTGGCTTCCAGTAAAAGCAAGGGAACGTTGTAATCTCCAGTATTTCTTTTGCGGTTATGACTTTATTCGCGTCCGCAATAACTGGTAAATTGGAAAATTCTAAAACATCATATTTGCCTAAAACTTTGAAGTAAAGGTTCTCGGATCCATCCTTCTCTATTAGAGTCTTGATTACCTCGCTTTCCTTGCCCACCTGGGTGCGTATCATTTTGATCAGAAAGGGTGTCGGTCTTGCAGTGATGGCTGGCACAGTCACTCCTTGGAACAGAGATGAACGAATGAAGGTTACTGCAGTGCGATCGAATGTATGGTATTAGAAAAAAAAGACTGGCTGTCAATAAAAACTATTCGTAGCGGACGTAAGCTTTTCTTACTCTCTCTGAAGCTGCTAAGGTCGGATCGACATCTTTAGCTATTGTGAGAACAACGAGGAAACTTGAGGTATCTCTAGCGGTTTGTCCTAAACGTACGTGACGACGAGACTCAACACGTGAATGTCGTCTTTCGTACCTCGCATCCCTTTTTTGATCAGAACTTCGAGGCATGCAAACCTCCTTTAAAATTATAAGACGGATGCGAACAAACGCAAAGCATCATTTGCAAAGGCAGCAGAACCAATCGCATTGCAGACTCGGATAGTGTTATTAGACTAAAAGGAACCATAATTAGTCAAGAAAATTATAACTTGACTTCCAAACATGTTTTGTTCAACTCGCTCACCTCTAGTATTCCTTATTATCTGTAATACGGACACATCGGGAAAAACTTAAGTTTCGCGTTCTCAGCCCCGAGAGACTCGGCTGCCACATATATTCCATAGAATACATCTAAACGGCCGGAAAGGATAGGCGAACACAGAACGGGGGATGGGACAATCTTTTTCACTCTAGTATCCTTTTGCAAATGTCAATTTGGACACCAGCGATAACTAGGACCTGGGTTGGATCTACAGATGTACAATATTACCCGAGCAATTGCAAATTACCAT
>JAVEVM010000350.1:0-4899 GCA_034005055.1 Desulforhabdus sp.
GGATGGATAAGAAAACTTCTGCAGCAAATTATTGTCCCTCCATTGCGATGACGAAAGCATCGCCGAAGCCCGTCCGGCGCAGTCTGTACATCTCCTGCCTGGCAAGCAGCAGATCCTGGTAGGAGCCAATCTGCACGCGGTAAAAAATATCTCCTTCAAGCTCAAAAGGAAGTATTTGAATTCTGTCGTAGCGGGCTATCATCGATTGCTTCAAACGGTAAGCATTGGTTGGCTCCCGGAAGGAGCCGATCTGAATGGCGAATAGGCCATAACGAAGAGAGGGCATCGGTTCCACTTTCCAGTAGGTGTCCTGGCCGACGCGCTGTTCCGAGGCCACTTCCACGGCCTCAATGCGCACATGGGCCAAACCCTTCCCCTTAATCCCGAGCGCTTGCGACGCCCTCGAAGAGAGGTCTATGATCCTTCCGGCGACAAACGGCCCGCGGTCGTTGACGCGAACGATGATGGAGCTCCGACTTTCCGTATGGGTGACTTTGACATGGGTGCCGAGCGGAAGAGTCTTGTGCGCAGCCGTCATCGCATGCATGTCGAACGGCTCTCCGCAGGCAGTGGGCTTGCCGTGAAAGTCGGACCCGTACCAACTGGCCAGACCTTCTTCAACATAGCCTTCAGCAGAGGGAATCGGATAGTACCAGATGCCGTTTATCTTATAAGGTTTTTGGGTGCGCAACCCAGGCTTGGCCTTGGGAGTTACGCCCGTTTTTGATTCCAGCGAAGGTGGAGGGGCCTTTTTGGCGCAGGACATTAAGGAGATCACCAACAGTAACCCAATTCCGATCCGTAGTCTTGAGTGCACCTTAAACGCGTCCTCTCAGGCACGGAGCACGGAGCATGGAGTCTATCAGGCTCGACTCCAAGCTCCAAGCTCCGTGCTCCTACATATCGCCGTTTTCTTCCATTTTTGCCAAATCCTCAAAACGGATGTCAATGCCGAGAATTCCGACAATATCCTCCAATTCATCGCGAATAGGCGCCGATACGGTGATGCACAGAGCCCCCGTATAGCGAGAGGTATAGAAGTCGGTTACATGCACTTTACCATCTTTTAATGGCTCGGTGAACCAGGGGCGATCGGACAGATCTTCGCCCACTTTGGCACTGTCGTATTTGGCTTTATCCACGATGTGAGTGACATTGCGGGTTAACTTGATGCCTTCCTTATCCGTTACATAAATGTATTGGATAAACGGGTTGAGATCCAGCAAGGTCTGCATGAGAGGCTCCTGGCGGGCAGGGTCCATGGTCTTGATCGCATCATTTTCCACAACCTCTTCAACGAGATGGGCGGCCAATGCATGAGCCTTTTGCTTCAATAGATCAAACTCGCTGACGAAGTATTCGGGCAAGTACCTTCTAGCCCAACGCTCCAGTTCCTCGTTGGAAATGGAGGTGTTTCTACCCTGATCATATTCACGCATAACCCGCTTGTACATCTTAACGACGCCGGGATGCCGCTTGTCAAGCCGTTTTTCTTCCTCCAGACGTAAACGGCTGTTGACCCAATAGGCTACACTGGAGACCCCCGACTTATCCGTAATGATGATGCTGATGGGACGATTGAGTAGCTTTTGTGTATTGAAAATGTTGTAAATTTCTTCGTCTTTTACCAGTCCGTCCGCATGAATGCCTGCCCTGGTTGCATTGAACTCTTCCCCCGCGAAAGGATAATTGGGTGGAATCCGCACTGCCAACTCGCGCTGAAAATACTCAGCCACGTCGGTAATGGCAGTCGTGTCGATTCCGTCCTGACTGCCCTTCAGACCGATGTATTCGATGATCAGACCTTCAATCGGAGCATTGCCGGTTCTTTCTCCAAAGCATAACAAAGTTCCGTTGGCTCCGCTGCATCCATAGAGCCACGCCGTGGCGGCATTAATGAGAACCTTATGGAAGTCGTTATGCCCATGCCACTCGAGCAGGTGGCCCGGAACACCTGCGTCATCGATGAATGCCCGCACCAGCTTGGGGACACTGCGAGGTAATGCCGCCCCCGGGTAGGTGACGCCAAAGCCCAAAGTATCGCACAGGCGGATCTTGATATCGGTTCCGCTCTCTTCGCGCAGACGCATCAATTCAATCGCAAAGGGAATACAAAAACCGTAAATATCCGATCGAGTGATGTCTTCAAAATGACAGCGCGGAGCAATACCCTTATCCAGAGCCGCTCTGACGATTCCCAGATACTTTTTGATGGCCGCTTTGCGGTCCAGTTTGAGCTTCAGGAATATGTGGTAGTCGGAAACCGAGGTTAAAATACCCGTTTCTTTCAAGCCGGAATCCGCAACCAGTTCCAGATCCTGCTCGACCGCCCGAATCCATCCGGTAATCTCGGGGTAGCGATACCCTTTGGCAATACACGACTCCAGAGCCTGCCGGTCCTTGTCGGTGTAGAGGAAGAATTCCGACTGGCGGATCACTCCGTTTGGTCCTGAAAGACGGTGCAAGAAATCGAAAATAACCTCAATCTGTTTGACCGTATAGGGAGGGCGAGCCTGCTGACCGTCGCGAAAAGTGGTATCGGTGATGAAAATGTCCTCTGCCGGATCGATGGGCAATAGTTTGTGATCGAAGTCTATGCGAGGCACTTCATCGTAGGGGAAAATTTCCCGCATCAAGTTGGGTTCTGCAATATCGACCAGACTGTACTGCCAGAATTTAGAGTGCTCATGATCCAGGACCCTTTTTTTTCGATTCCATCTGGCCATTGGATTAACTCCTTCCGCGTTGCTCGATTCTGACACAAAGCTCCAGCAGTTGCCCAATTTCAGGCTCCGCAGGCGCACCGCTCATGAGGCACGTGGCTTTCTGAGTCTTGGGAAAAGCGATTACATCACGAATCGATGAAGAGCCGCTGAGAAGCATGACCAGCCTGTCAAACCCGAACGCGATGCCTCCGTGAGGCGGCGCTCCGTACTGCAGAGCTTCAAGCAGAAAGCCGAATTTCTCCTGAGCCTCGGATTGATTTATCCCGAGCGCACTGAATACGCGCTCTTGAATATCCTGTCGGTGGATGCGGATGCTGCCTCCACCGATCTCTGTGCCATTCAAAACCAGGTCGTAAGCACGACTGCGGACCTTTTCGGGATTTTGCTCCAGTAGTGAAAGGTCCTCCTCCAGGGGGGCGGTGAAGGGATGATGCACCGAACTGTAGCGTTTTTCTTCGTGGTCCCATTCGAAAAGCGGAAAATGGGTGATCCACACAAAATTGTAGATGCTTGTATCAATCAGACCCATCTGGTGGCCGAGTCGAGCTCTTAGGTTCCCCAGCGTGTCGTGTACGATTTTTGCCTGATCGGCCACGAAGAAGATGATATCGCCGGGTTCGATCTGCAGCCGTCCCGCAAGTTTTGCTCGAACCTCCTCGGACAAAAACTTGGCAATGGGCGATTGCCACCCTTCGGGTTGTATTTTGATCCACGCCATTCCCTGGGCGCCGAAAACTTTGGCAAATTCAATAAGATCATCCAATTCCTTGCGCGACAGTACGCCGCCTCCCGGCAAACGAATCACCTTAACCATTCCACCCCGTTCGATGGCCTGTTTGAACACGCGGAATTCGGTCGCTGCGGCCAAGTCGGTGATATCGCACAATTCTAACCCGAACCGCAAATCAGGTCGATCCGTACCAAACCGCTCCATGGATTCAGCGTAGGTCATCCGCGCGAAAGGGAACGGCAGGTCGATCGCCAGCAACTGCCGGAACATCTCGGCAATCCAGCCTTCAATTAGCGTATATATAGTCTGTTCCCGAATAAAGGACATTTCCAGATCCACCTGCGTAAACTCCGGCTGGCGATCGGCGCGAAGATCTTCGTCGCGAAAGCATTTAACAATCTGAAAGTAACGCTCGAAGCCGGCCATCATCAGCAACTGCTTGAAGAGCTGGGGCGATTGGGGCAGAGCGTAAAAACGTCCGGGATTCACCCGGCTCGGGACCAGATAATCGCGAGCGCCTTCAGGGGTACTTTTGGTGAGAACCGGCGTTTCGATTTCGATGAAATCATGTCTGCTAAAATAATTGCGAGTGAGTTGGGCTGCCCTATGCCTCAACATGAGATTGCCGAACATTTTCCGTCGCCTCAGATCGAGATAGCGATAAGTCAGTCGAATGTTTTCATTCACCTCTATATCGTCTTCTATATGGAAAGGAGGCGTCTTCGACGTGTTCAGGATTCTCAGCTCCTTGACGATCACCTCGATTTCGCCGGTCTTCAATTTAGGATTGGTCATGCCTTCCGGCCTCGGGCGCACTTTCCCCTGAACGGCAATCACATATTCGCTGCGTAAGGCATGGGCACGCTCGTGAGCTGTGGCGTTGTGCTTCGGATCGAATACTACCTGGGTGATCCCTTCTTTGTCACGAAGGTCGATAAAAATCAATCCGCCATGGTCGCGGCGACGCTGGACCCAGCCTGTAAGAGTCACCGTCTCATCCAGTTGTCTGCGCCCCAGGCTGCTGCAGTCGTGGGACTTCTCCCAGTCTCCCAGTGAATCAAGCTCAGCAACACTCGTAGTCTGGCTGTCCTGATCTTGTGCAAATTGGCTCACGCGATATTCCTCCTCTGCCGCAGCAGATTAATGATCAACACAGGTCTTGGTTCTGCCACACACTTCCTTCACTGCCTGTAATGCATGGGCCAACGGAACGGATGACTGCTCCTTGGTCGCCATGTCTCGAAGCTGAGCCGCGCCTTCCCGCAGGTCGTTCTCTCCTAGTATCAAGACATACCTGGCGTTCACTTTGTCTGCGTGGCGCATCTGGCTCTTCAGGCTGGCTCTTGTATAATCCAGCTCGGCTTCGATACCGGTGGATCGCACTTGCTGAACAAGCAAAAAACCTTGCCGGGCCGCGTCTTCCCCAAGGGTGGCGACAAAAAT
>JAVEVM010000351.1:0-4899 GCA_034005055.1 Desulforhabdus sp.
CCTCTAGATTGCGGTCGGGTGCACGGCCTTTATTTTTTCAAAGGGTTGCCTCGGGGTTGATGGTGGTTCAGGTCCCGGTCTTGATGCCCGCAACAGCTTGTGCAGGCCGGCAAAGCTTTATCTGTTGAATGAGTCGGGCTTTCGGCCTAGTTCGAAAACAAACCCGTCTCGACTGCGCAACGTCGCCCAGGGGATTCGGCTTAGATGCCACCTGGGCGCACTCTGTCAAAACTGTCAGAACCCCCTTTTGGCGCTTTTGGCAGTAAGGGTCGTGCACTGTTAACGAGGAAACTGCACTGAATAGCGGCCTTGTGGCCCCGTTCTGATAATGTGGAATTTTACGTTGAAAACCGCCATCCGATGTGATCTTAAACAGCGCATGGGACGAAACCGAACAGGCCGCGAATCTTACAACACGTCGATCAACTCGGTGTTGATTGACCGGTTGCGGCGCCTGGCCAAGGTTCTCGGTAAACGGCAAAACGAGCTGGTGGAGGAGGCTATCAAGGATCTGCTTGAGAAGTACGAGAAGGACGATCGAAAATGAAGTTTTGTCTGGTCAAAAGGGGAACAAAATTGACGTTTCAAAGACGTGGCGTGATCGCGAGCCTGCTATTGGTGCTTGCGATGATTTCCATGATAGCGGCCGGCTGTTCGTTTGGGGGTGCTTATGGGCAGCCCGGTTTTCCCCAGTCGGCACCGCCACCATCGCAAGGATACCACTCAACCCCTCCGGAAATTCCTCCGGGCCATATGCCCCCACCCGGCAAGTGCCGAATCTGGTATCCTGATCGCCCACCTGGGCAACAACCGCCTCCTGGTGAATGTCATGAACTTGAACGGCGTGTTCCCTATGGGACATGGCTGATTCGCGGGTAATGATGGCGCAGGAGCGATAGACAACTCCCGGGGTGTCCTTTTTTCCATTCGCTCGAAAATGGGTTTTTATCCAGTTCCGGATGATACAGTCCTCCATTCGAAAAAAGAAATCTGCTTATATAAAAGAACACCTCTCAGATTCTGGCGGGATCGTCTAACCCAATGATATGATTGTGAATCGCTTCGATCGCACGATCTGTCTTTATTCGTTAAGCATCGTTATACAGCCTCAATGCGTTAAGAACTTGAAAGGTTCAGCGGCAACAAACTTGTCTGAGACCTCTCCGGCGAGAATTGGGTTGCCGCTGAGGTCGAGCTTGGTCGGTGCCGAGCCCGGTTCGAGCTTCAACTTGGCGATATCCACCCAGAAGACGCTGGGAGAAAAAGCCGATTCAAAATAGTAGCGCCGGGCTTTGGTGTCGGCCACCGTCCGCCAGAGAGTTGCCGCAATGTTCGGCTTTTCCGGGTCTGAGATACCGAGAGGGACCGAAATATTGCGGATCACAGAGAATACGGTGGCGATTGCGAGCTGTGGGTCTTTTACTTGCGGAGTAGCATTGAGGTTCCAGCTCACTCGGGCGAAGCGGTCGGCGGCGCGATGCGTACCAGGCAAAAACTTTAGCCCGCCGACGTCATTCCAGTAGGTATTGATGGCAAGCTGCTGGTCGAAGGGTGGCGAGTTTGTCATGACCGTGTACTTGCGGTCGTGGTGAACGACAAGCTTACCCTTGATGTACTCGAAGATGGCACTGTCACCCGAAGCGTCAGCGATCGCGATGTGGCCACCGGCAGCCTTGCCGCCTGGCAGATTTGGCGCGAAGATCGCGAAGGGCTCCTTCTTCAGCGCCTCAACCGCCTCGGCAACCGTGCCATAGTTGTCCAGAATATATTGTGTCCACGCACCGATCGAGAGCAGCGGCTTGCCCGATGCTTTCGAATTGCCATAATCGGCTTCCGATAGGTAGAGAATGTTAACAACCAGTGCCGCTTCGTTCATGCCGTCGGCCGAACCAATATCGTAAATGTCTCCGACGACCGAGCCGTATTTGGAGGTCCATTTGATGGAGCCGGGTCCAGCACCTCCATCGCGCACCATACCTCGCGGGAAAGCCCAAAGGTCGGTTCCTGTGTCGTCGTACCAGTCCATTGTGCGGCCGACGATGGAGCTGTTCGTTCCAGTTTCATAGAGGATGCGCGTGCAAGCATCTGCTTGAGGGATAGATAGCGCAATGACGGCACAGACAAGAAAGCTAATAGCGACGTTCTTCCTCATGGTGAATGCTCCTCTCAGCTTTGGTAATTGATAGATATCTCATGTGGCTAACGAATAGCGTTTGATCCATCGTCCCGGAAAACGGAACACATCTCGCAGCAGCGCTGAACGGCGCGCCCTATGCAATGCAGGATTTAAAATTAACCAAAGGGATGATTGATATAGCGGTGTTGAGCAGAGCCGCCGCACAAAACACCGTATTCTAAAAATTATAGCCTGTAGTTTGATGATTTATCAAGAAATTCGTTTCAAATTGGATGTATCAAGGCATGATTTTCGATTAAGCCACGATCAAAAGCGGCATCCGAATGAATGGCAAATTCCATAACAAAGGGGCGGATGGCGTTCTCAGCAACGTTGTTTTCAGGTTTTAACCGGCCATCCTCACTGGAGCCGGCGGTCTGGATCAATAACCCTAACAGGGAAAAGAGCGAATAATCAGAGTTTGATTTCCCGTGAACGGCGCCTCAGTATCATTGGCAGATGCCGCGCTGCGGTGTGTCGGCTTGTCAAAGAACAACTTGGTGGTCGTTTAAACCCGAAATTTGAGGTTTAATCCGAATGGTTCCCCACCAAATCTCGCTCATCTTTCGACCGAATGGCCTCAAAAATCTCCTGTGCAAGAATCGGAAATGCGGCGCCCTGAAACTCCTGGTCTGCCATGTAACGTGTGACGATCTTGTCGTTTTCGGCCATGCGGTCGATCATCAGGTCTTCGATCAATTTGCGGATTCCCAGCACAAACTTGTCCAGAGGGTTGGCCAAAGCCGTCTGGATGACCTGGTCGATCTTGCAGGCCTTTTCCTTGATCTGTTGAAAAAACAAGCGGTCTTCCTCGCTAAAACTGGTGCCGAAGCGCTCATTGAGAACCTGGATGATTTCCGACAACGGTGCTTTTTCGTCCTTGGCCTTGCTGGTGCCAACATCCGTGGGGCTTTTCACATACTGGGCTTCCCCTTCCTTGACTTCGATCGCCCCGGAATAAATACGCTCCATACGGTAGTACTGCAACGCCACATTGTCGGTCAGCTTTATGGTCAGCGGGTCCCGGTCGATGGGCAGATGCGGCAGGAGAAACCTTCCATAACTGTACAGCATTTCCAGTTCCGGATCGGCATAGGGGATGATCTGGGATAAGAAGGCATACAGCCGAATATACCCGCTCAGTTTTTCGCGAAACGCCTGCCTCTTTTCATCTTCCTTGATAGCCTTGAAACGGTCCACAGCCGGCTGAAGATGCCGTTGCATACGCGCATGGTCCGCGGCGTTTTGACGCTCCGTGGGCTTGTAGAACACCTGGGCAAATGCCTCGACCTCGCTCCAGTAGTAGATTTGCATCTGATTCAGCTCATGCTTGAGCGTTTCAAGCCTGGACGGGTCGGACACCTCGGCCAGCCCGGTTTTGTCGTAATAGGGTTTGAAGGCCCGGAAGATGTCCTCGGCATTGTTGACGAAATCCAGCACAAAAGGAGCGTCTTTTCCCGGAATCATGCGGTTGAGCCGTGAAAGCGTCTGAACGGCCTGCACTCCGTCTAATCGCTTGTCTACGTACATCGTGTGCAGCAGGGGCTGGTCGAAACCGGTCTGGTATTTGTTGGCCACCAGCAGGATCTGATAATCGGGGGAGTTGAAGCGCTCGGGCAACTGGGCTTCGCTGATGGGCTTTCCGCTGACCACGTCGATATTCATCCCCGGCTCGGTGTACTCCCCGCCGTATTCCTGATCTTTGACCGTCCCGCTGAAGGCCACCAGGGGACGGACATCCTGATACCCGTTTTCGGCGATGTAGCGCTGAAAGGCCTTCATATAGCGCACCGCATTCAGGCGAGAGGAAGTCACCACCATGGCCTTTGCCCTGCCGCCGATGCGCTGTTTGACGCTGCGGCGGAAGTGCTCCACCATCACCTCGGTTTTCTGCTCGATGTTATGGGGATGCAGGCTCATGAATTTGGCCAGAGCCCGGGCGGTCTTTTTTTTCGGCAGCGCCGGATCCTCCTCGGCTGCCTTAAGCAGCCGGTAGTAAACGCCGTAGGTGGTGTAGTGAGTCAGAACGTCGAGAACAAACCGCTCCTCGATGGCTTGGCGCATGCTGTAAATGTGAAAGGGCTCCGGTTTTCCCTCCGGCCCGGTGCGGCCGAACAGCTCGATGGTCTTGCCCTTGGGCGTGGCCGTGAAGGCGAAAAAACTTAAATTCGGCTGTCTGCCACGAGAGAGCATCACCTGATTCAGCCGGTCTTCCCAGTCCGCCTCACCCTCCTCGGTTTCGCCAGAAGCCGCTCCCAGAATGGCTTTGAGTTCCCTGGCCGTTTCGCCGGTCTGGCTGGAATGGGCCTCGTCCACGATCACGGCATATTTACGGGCTGATATGGCCGCTTCCCATTGCCGGGCCTGCTGCTTTTCCTCTGCTGTTGCTTTTTCCGCGCTATCGGCCCCGGCCGCCTTGAGCAACCCCCGCAGCACAAAGGGGAACTTCTGCAAAGTGGTGATGACGATCTGGGTGCCGTCAATCAAGGCCTCGGCCAGTTGCCCGGAATCCTGATCGATGGGCCGGACCACCCCCTGGGCATGCTCGATCTGGTAGATGGCATCCTGAAGCTGCCGGTCCAACACCCGCCGGTCGGTGATGACGATCACGCAGTCAAAGACCTTCCGGTCGCTGGTATCATGCAGGCTGGCCAGCCGGTGCGAAAGCCAGGAGATGCTGTTAGTCTTACCACTGCCGGCGGAATGCTGGATCAGGTAATTGC
>JAVEVM010000352.1:0-4891 GCA_034005055.1 Desulforhabdus sp.
GGCGAATTGAAGAGGCGCGGCATCGAGGTGATTGTCTATCAGCATGTGGCTGATAATATCGATAACGGTCCTGAGCAGGAAGAGAACGGGAGAGACAAGGGGTCTCTCTGCCCGGATATTCTTCCTCCACATGACGGCCCCACGGTAGTTCTGGTCGATTCCCAGACGCTGACCAACTGTGCAGAAAAACTCAACAGCCCGAAACTGTTTCTGGCTGTTCCTATTTATTTCCGCAAGAACATGGCTCAATCGATTCGCAATCTCCACCAAAATGGGACCGGTAATCAAGGGCGACTCAGAATTTACGACTACGTGGATCAACGCATAGGCCTTCTCGAAAACTACTTCAGAATGAGAAGCTACAACTACGGCGTTCACCCTGACGTGCTATTGAATCTCAATTGAAAGAAAAGAGAGCCGTTCCTGAGAGATCTAACCTTCGATTAGCACTGGCACCATTTCTCGACTTGTGCCCGGAAGTTGTAACGCTGGGTGTCCGCCCCTGTCTTGACGATTACTCCGAACAGGAAGTCGAATGGCTGCGCAATGCATATCGGGTTTTTTTCCCAACCCGTAAGTACGTGGACATATTGCACGCCTGCCAGATTCCCACTTTCCCATGCGCCACCACATACCGTTACCAACGTTCCCGTCTCCTTCAGCAACTCCTTTTCAGTTATTCGGATTGCCCGCATCCACACTCTCGAATCTATTACGGACAAAGGCAGAAGGAAAGGATCCTCGACCACTTCAAATTGCCCGTTTTAGTCATGGGCACTCTGAATGTCCCGGATACGATACACCTCATACGCCACGCCGCTGAGCTCGACCGGATCATTAACCTGCAGCATTCGGTGATTGTGCGTGAGCTCGTCCAATTTTCCGAGCGTATTCAGCTTGTTTGTGTTCAATTCGAGCCCATCGGGGCATTGCGCCTGCTGGAGGGCCAACCTTCGTCGATTACAGAACCGGTTTCGTTGGATCATGCTTCATTGACAAAGCCGCTTGCCGTCACTAAACAACTTTTGCAGGCAGCACGATTGGACGATGTACTGATTGAATGGGGAAACGCCGGCGGTAGCTGGCAAGTGATCGGAATGACCCGGCCGCCGCTAAAATGGCCCACTCCGCAAGGAACAATGAACCGCCATCATTACATCTGTGAACTGATTCAATCGGGAGCGCTTTAGACACTCTTTGTTATGCTGATGGAGAAGGACACTCATGTTGAAAAGACTTTCAATCGGAATTCTGATCTTTTGCCTGACTGTTGCCCTGGTCAATCGCGCGGACGCAGCTGCTCCGCCTACGAAAACACTATTTGACCTACCAACCGGGCTGCAGTCGTCCGTGAAACGAGTTTTATCCTCCAAATCGCAAGACTTTTTCGTCGTCCTTCAAAACGGGCTCACGGTCTTGATCCGTCAGGCAGGCCCCAACGATCTGGTATCCGCCCAGATTTTTATACGCGCCGGCTCACTTTACGAAAGTAGATTCATGACCTCCGGGCTCTCTCATTATTTGGAGCATGTGGTTTCCGGCGGGACCACCGCTTCTTTCACCGAAGCGGAAGCAAAGAAGAAGCTTGAGGCAATCGGCGGAGAGACAAATGCCTACACCTCCTACGACAGAACGGTTTATTTCATAAACACCTCTGCAAAACACTGGCAAACAGCTCTGGATCTGCTGATCTCCTATGTTAGCGAATGCAAGCTGGATGCAGCGGAGGTCGCCCGCGAGAAGGCGGTCATTCAGCAGGAATATAAAATGAGGGAAAACGACCCCGACAGCGAACTGTGGAATCTGTTTATGAAAACCGCCTTTCGGGTTCATCCGGTGCGAAATCCTATTATTGGATATGAAGAAGTTTTTGTGCAGCGAGATCGGCAGGATCTACTCGGTTATTACGAAAACCGCTATCAGCCGGAAAATCTGGTGATTTCCGTAGCCGGCAATATCGATCCCATCCAGGTTCTGCAGTTCATCATAGAAAAAACCCAAGACTTCAAGCGTAGAGCAAACGAACCCATCTCCCTACCACCGGAGCCTGCTCAATTGAGTCCGCGCTGGGAGGAAGCGGAACTGCCGATTGCAAGGATGACCAAGGTGCTGCTGGGATTCCCGTCAGTGAGCCTGCACAGCGAAGACCTGTATGCCTTGGACGTGCTGGCATTCCTGTTGGGCCAAGGCAGAACCAGTCGGCTTTATCAGCGACTCAAGGATAATGAAAACAAAGTCCTGAGCGTCAATGCTTCCAATTGGACTCCTGCCTACGTAAAGGGTCAATTCATGATCTCTCTGGATCTCCCCCCGGAAAATTGGCCGGGAGCTTTGGAAAGCGTAAAGGATGAAATAGAACGTTTCAAGAAAGAGCCTGTGGCCCCCGAAGAGCTGGAAAAAGCCAAAAAGACGGCCATAGCGCAGCACATTTTCGGCCAAGAGACTGTCTCAGCCATGGCCTCGTCGCTGGCCTCTTCCTACTTTGATACGGGAAACCCCTATTTCGATGAAACCTATCGAGACGGATTGCGCAGTGTAACGCCTGAACAGATTCTTGCCGCTGCAAAGCTCTATCTCGATGAGACCCGCTTGAACGTCGCGATTATCAGGCCGCGAGGGCAGCCCGGCGTTTCGGACAAAGTCCTTGCAGCTCCGGAAGCTCCCTCGGAAGTTGAGCTCAAGAAGCTTGACAACGGCCTCACGGTACTGCTGAATAAGGATAGCTCTCTGCCTATCGTCACGCTGCAGCTTTACGGACTTGGCGGGCTTCTGCTGGAAGAGCAACAGCCGGCGGGGATTTCGGCCTTCACCGCTTCGCTCCTCACTGCAGGCACCATAGAGCGCAGTAAGCTGGATATAGCTCGTGCCATAGAGGATGTGGGCGGAAGTATCCAGAGTGGTTCAAACAACAACACCTATTACGTATCTGTCAAGGTTCTTAAAGAAGACTTGCAGCTGGCTTTGAATATTCTTGCCGATGTTGTGCAGAACGCTCAATACCCCCAAGAAGAAATAGAAAAAAAACGGATTGAGACTTTGTCAGCCATTCAGAGTCTAGATGAAAACTGGCAGATCGAGCTCTTCAGGTTGTTCAAAAAAAACTACTTTCAAAACAGCCCTTATGGCCACGAGCGGTTGGGCACAATTGAATCGGTAAAGTTATTTACCAGAGCGCAACTGCTCACCTTCTATCGTTTAATGGTTAACCCCGGGAGCTCCGCGCTTGCCGTTTATGGAGATCTCGATGCGGGCACGCTTCTGCCGCAAATTGAACAAGCTTTTGCGGACTGGGAGACAAAGCCATATCAGCCCCCTGATTGGCCTAACGAAACCGATCCCCTTAAAACAAGCCAAGTTGTGGAAAAGAAAAATGAAAAGACCTCTGCCTCTTTGTTTGTCGGAACCAATGGACTGGACATCGGTAATGCCGACCGTCCTGTACTCGACCTTTTGAATGCGATCCTTTCCGGAGCTGGGACACCTTCGGGAAGACTCTATGAAGCAATGCGAGGAGGGACAGAGGATCTTGTCTATCTGGTTGGCTCTTTTCCGTTCTATGGAAAAAACGCCGGCTATTTCGGGATCATCACCCAAACCACTTTGGGCAATCTGGAGAAGGTTCAAAAAATTATCATACAAAATCTTAAGCGCCTGCAGGATGAAAAAGTCTCGGATGAGGAACTGGAGGGCGCTAAAAATATCTTACTGACGGCTCATCGGATGGATTTGGAGAGCATCAGCTCCAGGGCGCAAAGCGCGGCCGTCAATGAGGTTCTCGGATTGGGATATGATTACGACCAACGATACGCTAAGCTGGTCGAAGAGGTTGACGCTGAAAAAATCCAACAGCTTGCGAAAAAATTGCTCACCCATGCTCTTATTGTACGAACAATACCGGAACATCCAATAGAGGTCTTATCAATCCCGCCTCAGGCAGATGACCTTAAAGTTCAATAGTAAGAGCGTGTTATTTTAAAATAGCTTGCTTGCGCTACAACAGCCGAGAATATGAGGTCGGATTGCATCCGAGCTTTGCGAGCTTCGCTCGGACCTTTTTGCTCATGAGAATGTCGAACTCCTTCCGACACTGCAGCTGTTCGCAATCGAGCACTTCACCGGCTGCGAAAATCGCTGGATGAAAGTAGATCTCATTGATGCCGCTTTGCAGGTGATCCAAAATCGATAGGACTATCTCTTCGGTCATTTCACCAGAGCACAAGTGCCCGTAAACTCTCACAGGAAAAATAAAAGCCTCTTTATTGAGCCTTTTTTTCATGCGCGAACAGAGCAGATAGAAGATAGATGCAGTTATCGCCTTGCTCGGAGACAAATGCCCATAAAGCCGACAGATCAGCCGAAAATCATCTAGAGGCAGCCTCATTCTGAAAACCTCGTATTGTCGGCCGAGCTCAAGGGCAGCCTGAAAAATCACCGGATGGACATGCATGTGCAGGTGGCTGTCGATGTGCGAAATCCTCAAGCCTGTTTCGACAAACCTGGCGAATTGTGCTGCCAGCTCCTGCTTCAATTGTCGCCGCGCATTTTTTTGTAGAAAGTACTTTAGACCCGCAATAGTTGGATTGTCCTCGAAGTTGCCATTTGCATCCACCAGCAGCGGAATCTGAGAAGGCGGGAGAACCGATCGTCCTTTTACTGTAACGAGGTGAATTCCTACCGCTAACCCTTTATTCTGCTTGGCCAAACGGACCGCCTGCTGGAAAGCATCGCCGGTTACCATCATGCTGCAACTGGTCAGAATACCCTCACGATGGGCTGTGATAATGGCTTCGTTAACCTCGTCGGATGCTCCAAAGTCATCCGCGTTTATGATCAGTTCAGTTCGCTGCAACGTACTCAAGACCATTAAAGAAACGACGCACCAGTAAATTCT
>JAVEVM010000353.1:0-4881 GCA_034005055.1 Desulforhabdus sp.
TGAGCCGGCGGAAGAAGACGACCTTCAAGCCTTCCTGGAGCTTTCGGAGACTCCACTTCCGGCTTTGGGCATATCGACCCTTTCCGGACAAAACCTGCCGGCTGTGCTGCAGGCCATCTACTCGATGTCGGGAATCATCCGGGTCTACACCAAAGCGCCGGGCAAAGAGGCAAATATGAGGCAGCCGTTCGTGCATCCCAAAGAGAATACTTTGGAAGATTTAGCGACGAAAATTCACAAAGATTTTGCAGAAAAGTTGAAGTTTGCCAAGGTCTGGGGTCAAGCGGTCTATGATGGGCAGATGGTTCAACGCGACTATGTTTTGCGGGATGGTGACGTTGTGGAAATTCACCTCTAAGTGGTTAATTTATGGCTAAAGGGAAAGAAAGAGAGAAGCGTAGATTTAATGCTTGACAAATGCTTTTTGGAAGATATAATGAAAGATTCCATGTACGAAGCATACATCAACGCTCCGTGCATGCGCTCAACGCATTTAAACGGCTCGTGGAGAATCGGAAAGATCGTCTGGAAAGTTGACTAACTTATTAACTATGTTTAATTTTTTAAGAGTGAGAGAAATTCTGGCTCACTTGTTGCCTCCCCAAAAAAGGAGGATCCGTTAACGAGTCGCAAGACACGTTAACTTATATCATTGGAGGATGCTAATGCAAATTTATTCAAGCGAAAAATGCGTCCCTTATGAATTTCTTTTGAAGCGTAAGGAAATGCAAGAAGAATACGAGGGTCTTCTGGCTGAAGACATCCTTGCATCTGAATATTCCAGAAAAGACCTCTCGCTTGATGAAACGGATCAAACCAAAGAGGATACCGAAGATAACGAACAAGCTTGCGCTGCGGTCATTGAGAGCGACGAAGAGGATGAGAGCGAAGAGGATTCTACTGCCGTGCAGGCGAGCGACAACTTCGACGAAGATCATATCACCTGCTATCTCAAAGAAGTTGCCAGCTATCCTTTGCTCACTCAAGAGCGTGAAATAGAGCTCGCTCAAATAATTCGCCGGGGCCAGGAACAGCTGGTCGAAATGATTGAAGCGAATGTGGGGGAAGGAAAGCTTTTTGAAGAGTTGCACCAAAAAGTTCAAAAACTGTTGAGCCATGAAAAATCTTTCCCTGGTGTCCGAGACAAGATTCTCAAGGTCATTGTGCGCACCTTGGAAAGAGCTAGCAAGGACTATCCGGATCGGCCGCTCTACAGAGACTTGCTCACCCGGGTTAACAGCATCATGAGCTCGGTCGATAGTGCCAAGCAGGAAATGGTAAGAGCCAATTTGCGGCTGGTGCTCAGTGTGGCCAAAAGGTATCGCGGGAGAGGCATGAGCTTTGACGACCTGATCCAGGAAGGTAATCTGGGGCTGCTCAAAGCGGTTGGAAGGTATGATCATACCAAAGGGAATCGATTCAGCACATACGCAACCTGGTGGGTCAGGCAAAGCATCATCAGAGGAATCTACGACAAGACCCGGACGATTCGTCTGCCGGTGCATTTCATAGAATTGAAGAACCTGTTCTTCAAGGTCTTTTATGAGCTGCTTAAAGAGCTTGGCCGTGAACCTTCCGCGCAGGAGATTGCCGATCGAGCAGACATTCCGTTGGACAAGGCCCAGATGGTGCTGACGTTGGCCGCTCAGCCGGTTTCCTTGGAAACCCCCATTGGAGAAGACGAACAGCGGTTGGGAGATTTCATTGAGGATGACAAAGCCTCTTCGCCTCTTGAGGAGTGCTCCGACAAGCAGCTTGCCCAAGTAACGCGCTCGCTGCTGTCGACCCTGCAACCTCGGGAAGAGAAGATTCTGCGACTGCGCTTCGGACTGGATGGACAGCCGGCGGAGACACTGGAAAAAATCGGCAAGAGCTTCAACGTATCCAAGGAGAGAATCCGTCAAATCGAGAAAAAGGCGTTGCGCAAACTACGCAACCCGAATCGACAATCCTCCCTGAGAACTTTCATGGAATAAAAGATTGAGGCATGTGGCCGATCTCAACAAAACTGATGAGATAAAGGCCCGGTCCCCGTTTTCCGGCAAGACCGACGAAGCGGAGCACCGGGCTTTGCTTTTCTACCTTTTGGATATGAACAAATGAATGAACCAATCAAGCGCAAACATTCCGCGGAATCTTCTGCTGACCAGACGGACCGGTCAGATCGGCCAAAGAGCCTGGCCCGCTTGGATTGGTCCCCTTATCCGCCCCGAGCCTTATCGGTAAAACAGCGCAGTTACTTGAAGGCGCTGGCTCATCACTTGAAGCCGGCAGTCAGAATCGGACAGGAAGGAGCTACTGAATCGGTCATCGGAGAAATCAGGCAGCAGCTCCTTAGCCACGAATTGATCAAGGTGAAATGGACCGGCCTATCCAAGCAAGAAGGGAGCAAACGGAGGCAAGCGGAAGCCCTTGCCGAAAAAATAGGTGCCCATTATGTGCATCTCATCGGCCAAACCGTCTTGCTTTACCGTGAGCCGGAGCCGCAATACCTCACTCGCAAGAAATCGAAACTGATACAGCTTCCCAACTGATACGCTTTTCCGACCCCCGAAGAGTTTGTTGAAACGGATAGCTGTGTGGCGATGGCTTTAATCGGTAAAGGCTGATGCTGCTCTGTTTGAAAATTCTCTTCCTGCTTTGGCTGATCAATTTCGCTCCTCCTTTGCTTGCTCATCTGCTTGGCCAAAAATGGGACAATCCAGTTGATGCAGGCCGCCTGTTCAAGGATGGGAAGCCCCTTTTCGGGCCGCACAAGACAAAACGCGGTGTGCTCGCGGGAGTAGCCACCGGCTTGATGGTGGGCTGGCTGTTCGGTTTTCCCGCCTGGGTGGGATTTTCGGCCGGCCTGCTCAGTATGTCGGGAGATGTGCTGTCGAGCTTCATCAAGAGGCGGCTTGATCTTCCTGCCGGCAGTGCTGTTTTTGGACTCGATCAGGTATTCGAAGGCAGTTTCCCGTTCATTGTCCTTGCTCCCTATGGGTCGCTGAAACCGCTGAATGTTATTATCCTGACCGTCTTGTTCATTGTGGTGGCCTACTCAGGCTCCCGCTTTTTCAAAGAAGTGCTGCTAAGCAAACCCTACGAGCACTATCCCCGCAAGCTCAATTCGTGGGTCCGCTTTCGTGAATTCCGGGCATGCCAGATCACATCGCATCCTTTGCATCATTTTGTCAATTTTGAGGACGCCTTCTACTACCATTTCGTCATGAAGTGGTGCTTTCGCGCTTTGGGGCTTTACCGGCGGGGTATGCGCAACGCGTTGCAGATTGAGGTCACTCACATCAACTTCGACTTCGAGGAGCTTCCGCCGGCTTTTGACGGCTACCGTATTCTTTTTTTGACCGACCTGCATCTGGACGGACTCGAAGGCCTTACTGAGAAGCTGCAAACCTTGGTCGGGAATATTCAAGCGGATCTGTGCGTGATCGGCGGGGATCTTCGCATGGAAACCCATGGTCCCTTCTCCCGGGCTTTATCCCTGATGCGCCGCCTGATTCCCGCAATTCATGCCAAAGACGGTATCTTTGGAATACTTGGAAATCACGACTGCCTGGAAATCATCGAAGTACTGCAAAAAGAGAAGATTACCTTTCTTGTTAACGATGCCATGGCCGTCGAACGGCAGGGAGAAAGGATCTGGTTCGTCGGTGTGGATGATCCCCATTATTATCGTTGTGAGGATCTCGAACAGGCTTTTCGGGGAGTGGGAGAAGAGGATTTTGCCGTGTTTCTCGCCCATTCCAACGAGGTATACCGGGAAGCCCGCCGCTATGGTCCCAAATTATATCTCTGCGGCCATTCGCACGCGGGGCAGATTCAACTGCCCCCCTTTGGGCCCCTGTTCACTCACAGCCGGGCTCCGCGGCGATACAGCCAGGGGAAATGGCACTATCAAGGAATGCTGGGTTATACCAGCTGCGGTGCCGGTGTCTCGGGGGTTCCGCTGCGGTTTTTTTCTCACGGAGAGGTGGCTCTCATCACGCTCAATCGCAAATCGAGCGGTCGTAAAAAGCGAGCGGCAGATGCTGTGTTGTAAAAGCTGAGCGATTGGCTCAGCCGGCAGCCAAATACACAGCCTGACCTGCAGGGCTCGCCCCCCCCGCGACCTGCACGGGAGCCTGTTCGAGAGTGCTCCCGAGTGAGTCCCACACGCTGGCTGAATCCGCGGTGAAAGGACGAAAAACGTCGGATGTGCGTTCCCAGGCGGGAGCATGGGAACGAAGGATCGGCATGTCTAGGTCCGCCCTCTACCCAGGATTCGTGCTGGGGAGCACCCTCTCGTTCCCAAACTCTGTTTGGGAACGCGCTTGGGCGGCAAGCTCAGTTTGCTGTTCGGCGGTAAAACAAAGTTTCCGGATCATTTACATGCCCAAACAGAGTTTGGGCACGAGGGGTGGAGTGGAGCTCGAAGTGAGGAATCTAAAGATCTCTCGCTATCGCTCGAGATGACGAGTGGCACCCCGCAAAAGATTGCTGACAGAGCACCAGGTAGATGCCGAGCTCGCCCGCTTTCTCAGTCAAAGATGAGCAGCGGTGGATCATAGAGATCCGGGGATTCCAGACCCAGCAGCTGGAAGCATGTGGCCGCAATATTGGTCAGTCGCGGATCCCGGATGTCCGGATTAAACCGGATCGACTTGTCACCGGAAGGATCGTATATGATGAACCAGACCGGATTGAGGGTATGAGCGGTCTTTGCTTTGGGTTTTCCCCGCTGATCGGTCTTTATTTTACCGGTCTTTTTCTCCACCTCGAACATTTCGTCTGCATTGCCGTGGTCTGCTGTTATCAGCAGAATGCCTCCCGCTTTCTTGATACTTCGTATGAGCCTTCCGATACACAGGTCAACCGTTTCCACTGCCATTCTTGTCGCCTGAT
>JAVEVM010000354.1:0-4871 GCA_034005055.1 Desulforhabdus sp.
CTGACGCGTGGCTCCCTATAGATCCGGGATTATACATGGAACGCTCGCCTTACGTGCATTACTATATGCCGAACAGGACCATTACCGGCCGCGCAGCCAGGCATCCTCTCAGGTGAAGTACAAGCCGCCGTTGGCGCTGATGGTTTGCCCCGTCATGTAGCCGTTCTTCGCCAGCATTACGATCACCTCCGCAACTTCTTGCACCGTTCCAAAACGCCCCACGGGAATGAATTCCGGTTTGACAGTGAGATTGCTCAGCATCTCTGTATCTATCAATGCAGGAGCGACAGTATTTACCGTGATTCCCTCTTTTACCAGCAGCGCTGCATAGGAGTGGGTTAAGCCCCAGATGCCGGCTTTGGAGGCAACATAGGGAGGTCCAGTCACACCTCCGGTCTGTGCCGCCACTGAAGAGAGATTGATGATTCTGCCCCAGCGCCGCTGCCGCATACCGGGTAGCACCGCCTGGGTCACCAGAAAAACCGATTTCAGATTAACCGATATTACCCGGTCCCAATCCTCTTCGCGTATATTCTCAAGTCGATCTCGATGGATAATGCCGGCGTTGTTTACCAGGATATCAATTTTTCCGAGCTCGCGCTCAACTTTCTCCACCATGCGGCTGACTTCGGAAGATTGGGAAACATCGGCTTGAACAGCGATGGCACGTCTCCCTGATGCACGTACTGCGGCACAGGTTTCTTCGGCCTCCCGGTGCCGCGAGTAGAAATTGACCGCGATATCGACCCCGCACTCCGCCAGCCCAACGGCTGCGGCACGGCCTATCCCGCGGCTGGCACCGGTAATCAGGGCCGTCTTGTCGGTAAGCTCATTTGTCATTGCGTCTCCTTGTTCGACCTACAAACAAATAATTCAACTTTGTAGGCTGTCTCATCTCTGTGCTGGCATTGTTTCCAGGCTCCGGCGGGTTAGCTCTCAGGATGATTCTCCACGCGAGATGATCCTTTTCGACAATTTCCGTGGATGAGGTCTCGATGTCATCGATAAGCTCTGAGATGAACTGATGCTTGAGTTAAGGGGTGATCAGGATTCTATACGATCCTCCAAGCTTGCCCGTAAGCCGCATGCGGAATCGTTTTTCCTTTTCTTCGAAGTGATCGATCCCACCGATGTCAAACGCTGCACCCTCCAGGTGGGGAACCGTCGGATGGGCCGGAATCAGCCGGACCGGCGCCTTGCCGTGGCGGCATTCGGCCACTCTGTCGTCGGCGAACAGGATCAATACGCCATGGCCGGGCAGATTCCTGTCAAAGCCGATGGGCTGGCGGTTCTCGATCAGGTAATAGGTGCTTTCCGTGATGGGTATTTTGACCACCTGGATTTGCGATGCTGCGTCTTCCAGCGGCCCCAGGACCAATTCAACCCGCTCGCCCGGTCGGACTACCTTGATCTTGGACGGGTCAATCCAGTTCAGCCTCAACCTGGTCCATGAGCTCACGCCCGGGGGCGGTAGATTTCTCTTGTAAAAATGACACGACATGGGGTCCCAGAATCCCATATTGATAGTGGCATTGACGAACGTTTCGCGCATCGGTCCGGGCTTCGCCTGCAAGTCATGGTCATACAGGCAGGGAACCATTCTCCTGCCTTGCTGCACTCCGCCCAGGATATGGGCAATATCATGAAAGAGGGTACCCAGGTGAGCCTGGAAGCTGAAAATGGCGACTCCTCCTTTGATCGCTTGACCGCTCGGGGTTTTGAGCGCACCCTCGGCTCCCCATCCGAGCATACCGGGGTATCCGCAAAGGCCGATCATTCCATAGTCCTTGAGCTTCGCACCCAGGAAGAGGACCGTGAATGCGTAGTTGGAAAAATCGACCTCTTTATCTGCAGCCTCAAGGGCATCCTCGATGAGCTTGCGGACGCGCGATTTGTCCACTTCCAGGTTCCTCGAGGAAATGCGGTAGCGTGTGACCGGCTCTTTCAGGGTATGCCAGCGTTTGGTGACATCGATCTGCAAGGAGACTTTGTTGAAAGACATCTGCATCAGGTAGGCGTTCAGGTGTCGCGAGAACCTGGTTTCGATCAGGCTCCTCGCCACCTCGCTCTCTGTATCGGGAAAATCGACCAGGATGACGATCCCTTTAATGGTCTGTTGCGTAGCACTACGGCTTTCGCCCGCACCGGGGCCGGCGGCGGCAAACGCGACCGAATGGATCACCATCCATGCGAGAGAAAGGATCGTCAGAACGAAATCTATTCCTGGCTTGCTCGGCATGTATGTCAGCTTAAAGGCTGCGGCGACAGAAGACAAGCTGTTTTGGATGAGCATTCCCTGATAAAAGAATTAACAAGTCATCTTCAGCTGGATCATCTCTGAAAGATGTCAGACCAGTGAATCGACCACTCCACCATCAACGCCTGAAAGCTCCGTTCTGCATCTCGTTGGAGAGACTCTTTTATGTCTTTACAATGTCTGCCAAATGACAGAAAATCTTATAAAATCAACGTAACTCGTAACAGTCCACCGGGTAACGAAGATGGCCGAAGCCTTCATCAAGATGATTCATCCCGTGAGAGCAGCCGATAAAGCTCACGGGCGAAGGGAGAGTAAGGGTTCCTGCGGCAAAGGGTGCAGCCGTTCAGAGGCTGTTTATCACGCCCTATCAAATCCTGGAGGAAAGATGCGACGATGGGTTGTGCTTTTGCTGGCATTGAGCGCGGGCCTGGTTCTTCAATCGCGGGCGGTGCTTTGTTCTGAAACGGGGGGCTCCGTTGAGCGGCATTTCTCGGCGGAAGCTCCCTTTCTTTTGAAAAGCGCGGCCGAGGCCGTGAGTCGTCAACTGAACGCCCTCGACCGAGATGTGGCCGAGGCGGCCCGCCGTCTTTCCGACCTCGATCTGAAACATGATGCGGCGCGGGAAGTCATCCGACAACTGCAGGAAAGGCATGCGGACATCGTGATCGATACCTGCACGGTCAGCTCTCAAGGAGTGATGTTGCTGGTGGAGCCGCCGCGCTACCGTTCCTTCGAAGGCCGGGATATCAGCGGTCAGGAGCAGATAAAGACCCTTGTGCGAACCCGGCAGCCGGTAATGAGCCGGGTTTTTCAAACGGTGGAAGGCGTGCAGGCTGTGGATTTGGAATATCCGGTCATCGCCCCGAACGGCAAATACCAGGGGTCTGTCAGTGCCATCTTCCAGCCGTGGGTGCTGATCGGAAATCGAGTGCGTGACTTGGTTGCGGGCATGCCGGTTGAAATTTGGGCCATGCAGCCCGACGGAAGCATTATCTATGATGCCGATCCCGACGAGGTGGGCCGGGTGCTCTTCACGGACCCGAAATACCAGCCCTTTCCGCAGCTTCTGAAGCTGGGTCGGCGGATCGCAGCCGAGCCGCAAGGACGCGGTTCTTATTCCTATTTTGAAGCGGGCAGCAGCCGGGTCATCCGTAAAGACGCCGGGTGGATCAGCTTGGGCCTGCACGGCACGGCCTGGCGCCTGGTGAGCATCCATCCGGCGCAAGAGGCCCCTGCCGGCGGCGCGGCGGCCTTTTCCCGGAAAGCATTCCGCTCCCTCGCCAAAGATCCCGCCCTGATTGCGGCCCTTGCCCGGGAGGATCGGCAAAGTGCACTGAAGCGGCTACGGCAGGAAGCGCTCACCCATACGGGCGTTTACAGCCTCTCCTGGATAGACGCAAGGGGTGTCAACCGCTTCGGATATCCCGTCCAGAACAGCCTGTTCGAAGTCGATCTCTACTCTCAGCCGGACGCTGCTTCGGTAGCGATCGTCAAAGCCATCCATCAGCGCAGGGAGCTCGAGTACTCCGGTGCCCTGGTCGAAGGGGGGCGGGCCCGCTATCACCTGACGCCAGTGCTGGACGGCCGCAAATATCTCGGTTCACTCCTCTGGATTCAAAAAGAAGAGTGACCCTGGAGGGATCAGGCCTCAACATTTAACAATGGCGACCGATACCTTGCCTCGCTTCGACGAAAGGCTTGGCTCCGAAGGCGCGAAAGCAAGTCACCTGCGCGAGGATCTTTCTGCCGAGCGCGTTTCAATCCGGTTGCCGGAAGGCTGGTTGAAGTCAATAGGGTAACAGGACGAGCGTGAACAAACGAATGAACCTTGGTTGGAAAGGATGGACGAATGAGAGTGATCAAGGAATTCAAAGAATTTGCGATGCGGGGGAACGTGGTTGACATGGCTGTCGGAATCATCATCGGCGGGGCTTTTGGGACCATCGTGAAAAGTCTGGTCGACGATGTTCTGATGCCACCGATCGGCTTCCTCCTTGGCGGGATCGATTTCTCCAATTTTTTCCTTGTCCTCAAGCAGGGCGCCACCGCTGCCGGTCCTTATGCGGCGCTCGCGGATGCTAAAGCGGCCGGCGCGGTAACCATAAATTACGGACTCTTTGTGAACGCCGTCATCAGTTTCCTGATCGTTGCATTTGCCGTTTTTATGCTGATTCGCGGCATCAACATACTGAGGCGCCAGGAAGAGGCGCAGGCGGCTGAGCCAGCGACCAGGGAGTGCCCCTACTGCATGTCGACGATAGCGATCAAGGCGATCCGCTGTCCCAACTGTACATCAGATCTCAAGCTCGGCCAGTGAAGAGCGCACTGAAGGAACCCGCCGGTTCGAATGAAGGGCGCGAGATAGCCGGAAACGTTGCCATTGGGTCGGCAAGAGTGAACATGTGAGTGGCTGAAAGACAGGTGTGATTGACTAAACAACCACCGGCTAAAGCCGGAGGGTTTGAGCTAAGGAGTCATCAAGAAATAACCTAGAGCGGTGCAAATAGGGCGGAACATTGAGCAGAAATTGTAGTAAGTAATGCTGGGAACCATACAGAAAGGTGGACCAGCAAATGCGCGAGAAACAATGGCAGGGCGGACGAGAGGATTC
>JAVEVM010000355.1:0-4865 GCA_034005055.1 Desulforhabdus sp.
ACCTTCCGGACTGGTGGAGGCCCTTGGCTTGTTAAAGGGCATTCAAGGAATCGGATTCATCTTCTTTTCCAAGCGGGATGTGGTCCGTCATCGCCTAGTGCAGGAAATTATAGAAGCTTATGAAAAGGCCGAGCATCGCAAAACCCTGTCAGGGAACCTCATGGAATAAGAGTTATGGAAAAAGAGAGACGCGAAGGTGAGCGAGCCAGAAACAAATTGAAGGGACTATTCGGGAAAAAATTATTTCCGGTCGTTCTGCGGGAAACCCCTACTCACAAAGGCATACTGCTGGCCGGATTCAGTCTTGTGATAGCTTTGCTGCTTACCCCTTCTTTCACCGTGAACCATCCAAGCTACCGTCTGGGTGACGTTGCTGATCGAAATATCAAGGCAAAACGGGATTTTCTGATTGAAGATAAGGAGGCCACTTTCAACAAGCTTGAAGAAGCTGTGAGGCAGGCGCCGCTTGTCTACGATCTGGACGAAAGCACGGCCGGGGAAGTCCAATCCAGGATAAAGGCCGGTTTCGAATCTATGCGTGCCTTTCTGTCGGTCAAAAATCAAACCATCCCACCTCCCGATCGCGCGGTTGAAACTCAAATGCCGCCGGATTTGCCTGATTCTGATGACATCCTTGAACAGAAGCGCACTTTCGAAGAGCTCCTGGGCTTGGAGATCTCGTATGAAACATTTTCGCTGTTTCTAAGTAGAAGCTTCAATCAGCAGCTTGAGGGACTTATAACGCAGATGCTGAAGACGGTCTTCGATCAGGGTATCGTGGCCAACAAGACATTGCTCCGTGAAGCTCATGACAAGGATCTTATTGTGCGCAAGCTCCATTCCAGGGAAGATCTGGTTGTGCCGCCGCCTCATTCTTTCCCTGATGTTGAGGAAGTCCGCAGAACGATGCGCATGCAAGCCCTTGATCAGGTGCCAGATACGAACTTGTCGCTGGCGATCGCTGCGCTCGGGGCAAATTTGTTGGTGCCAAATCTCGCCTTTAATCTCAGCGAAACGGAGAAATTTAGGGAGCAGGTGCGGGATGCGGTAAAGCCGGTCTTCTTACAAGTCAAAAAAAACGAAATGTTGGTGCGGGAAGGCCAGAAAATCGGTCCTGAGGAGTTGTTGCGCCTGAAAGCTTATCAGCAGCAGCGGACTACTCAGCACCCTTCAATTATTTTTTTCGTCATTTTTATGTTTGGCAGCTTGTGCATCTGGGTTGTGGCTCAAGTTTCCCGCCGGCATCTGCCTTATTCCCGAGTCGAAATGGAAGATCTCCTGTTTTTGGGTGTGCTGTTGATCCTTTTGCTCACGCTGGCGCGCTTCACACTCTGGTTCTCCGATCTGGTGGGTGACAGCTCAGGGTTGCTCAACGGGGAGATGCTGATTTATGCGATTCCTTTAACGGCCGGGGCAATGCTGACCAGCATCTTTTTTGGAGTGACTATTTCCCTCATTTTTTCGCTGGTTGTTACCATTTTCGCCGGAATGCTTTTCGGAATGGATTTCTGGCTGTTCTTTTATTTCCTGATCGGATGTTTTGTAGCAGCACATGGCGCAACACCATGCCGAAATCGTATGATCCCGATCAAGGCTGGTCTACTGGTGGGGTGCGCTAATGTGGTACTGATTGTTTTGAGCGCTTTTTTGCACGAAGAGTGGATATTCCTCAGGATATTGATGAACGCCTTCTTTGGATTCTGTGGCGGTGTTTTTTCGGGTATCCTGGTTACGGGCCTTACTCCTCTCGCTGAAATTGTTTTCGGCTACACCACGGATATCAAGCTCCTGGAGTTGGCCACCATGGATCAGCCCCTTCTGCAGGAGTTAATGGTGCAGGCTCCTGGCACCTATCATCATAGCATCATCGTCGGCAACATGGCGGAAGGGGCAGCCAGATCGATTGGCGCCAATTCACAGCTGGCTAAAGTGTCAGGCTACTATCATGACATAGGGAAGATCAAGAAACCTCACTATTTCATCGAAAATCAGTTTGACTGCCAAAACCCGCATCAAAAGCTTGCGCCCTCCATGAGCAGCTTGATCTTGTTGTCCCATGTCAAAGAAGGAGTCGAGCTCGCCAAAAAGCACCAATTGGGCAAATCGATCATCGATATCATTAGCCAGCACCACGGAACCAGCTTCATTTCGTACTTTTACAATAAGGCAATGGAAACCCGGGAAAAGTCGCAAACGGGCAAACGCTCCGAATTACCGCCCATAAACATGGACGACTACCGTTATCCCGGTCCTAAGCCCCAGACCAAAGAAGCGGGACTGGTCATGCTCGCGGATGTAGTCGAAGCGGCCTGCCGGTCGCTGACAGATCCGACCCCGGCGCGCATCAAGGGAATGGTAAACCGGCTGATCAACGGTATTTTTAGTGATGGCCAACTGGAAGAGTGCGAGCTCACTCTCAAGGATCTTCACCAGATTGCCAAACACTTTAATAAGGTATTGGCCACGGTGCATCACAAAAGAGTTGAATATCCGGCTATGTCGGCCAGCAATGGAAAGGCAAAAACAGATGCCAGTGATTCAAGTCAGCGTGAACCAAAACAAGATAAAGATCGATCTTCTGCATCTAAAGAAGTCGGCAGAGGCGATCTTAAACGCCTTGGGTTACACTGACGCCGAACTGAGCATTGTCATCGTCGATGATGAGGAAATGGCCGATTTGAACCGCCGCTATCGTCAGCAGGAGACGACGACGGACGTTCTGGCTTTTTCAATGAGCGAAGGAGAGTTCGGCGACGTGGTGCCCGGTATGCTGGGTGATGTAGTTATTTCTGCGCCTACCGCAGACTCCATCGGACGGTGTAATAATGTCTCGCTCTCGACCGTGTTGGACCTTTTGGTGGTGCATGGCACTTTGCATCTGACCGGCTACGATCACGAACACAATGATAAGCGGGCCGCAGAAATGAATGCGAAGTCGGTGGAAATGATGAAGCTGCTGGGACATCTGGAAAGCGATCTAGGCTGGTTCTTGGAGCCAAAAGAATAGGCAATTGCCGAAAATGAAAGGGGGAAGTGTGGCCAGAGTTGCGATAAATGTGGATCATGTGGCTACCGTGAGGCAGGCGCGGCTGGTTGCGGAGCCTGATCCTGTCACCGCAGCAGCCTTGGCCGAGTTAGCCGGTGCTCAGGGTATTGTGGTCCATCTGCGGGAGGACAGACGGCATATTCAGGATCGGGATGTGGAGGTTTTGCGCGAGACGGTAAAAACCAGACTCAACCTGGAGATGGCTGCCACCCGGGAAATGATTGAAATTGCTTTGCGCATCAAACCGGATTTGGTCACTCTGGTACCCGAGAAGAGGCAGGAATTGACCACGGAAGGCGGCTTGGATGTGGTGCAGCACAAAGAATCCCTGAAAGAAGCTCTGCGCGTGCTGCACGACGGGGGCATAGGCGTCAGCCTCTTCGTGAATCCTGATCCCATCCATATCGAAACAGCTCATCACGTTGAAGCCGATTACATAGAGCTTCATACAGGGACTTTTGCCGAAGCGAGGACAATTTTTCGGCGCCAGGAGGAGCACGATCGGATCGTCACGGCGGTCAAGCTTGCTCATGAGCTGATGCTTGGGATTCATGCCGGTCACGGGTTGGACTATCGAAACATACTGTGGCTGAGGCATATTTCCGAGATCGAAGAGTACAGCATAGGCCACGCCGTGATCGCCCGCGCCATTCTTGTCGGGATGGAGCGAGCCGTCAGGGAAATGATTGCTCTGGTGAACGGGTAGATGGCCATTTACGGCGTAGGCATCGATTTGGTTCAGGTCAATCGGCACCAGGAGATCTTGAATCGTTGGGGCAAGCGCTTTGAAAGCCGGGTCTTCACCGAGCGGGAATCGGGAATCTGCGCTGGAAGGAAAAACCAGGCTTCCTGCCTTGCCATGCGGTTTGCGGCAAAAGAGGCTTTCGTCAAAGCATTGGGGACTGGTATGCGGGCCCCTTTGCGGTGGCTGGATATTGAAATTCGAAACAATGAACTTGGAAAGCCCGAAATTTTCCTTTCTGAGCGCGCTCTGCGCTTTTGTCGGGAGCACGGTATTCGAGGTTGGCATGTAAGCTTGACTGATGATGGGCAGTATGGAGCAGCCGTTGTCGTCCTTGAATGCTGATCACTTTCCACCGAAGATCGTCTTTGCTGGTCAAGTTGCGGCCAGCCGCCATGCACGCTGCGCAAGCGCCTGCGCTGCGAGCGGCAGTGTGCCCATAGCTTCCGTGAGTTGCCAGATTGCATTCGGGGGAATAACATGCTGATTGTGACTGCTTCGGAAATGGCTCAATTGGACAGGCGCACCATCGAGGAAATCGGGATTCCAGGTATCGTGCTGATGGAAAACGCCGGCCGTGGGGCGGCGGCTTTTTACCGTCAAGTCATTCTCGACCTTGTGAAGCGCCGGATTGCTGTTGTGGCCGGAAGCGGTAACAACGGCGGGGATGGGTTTGTGCTTGCCCGCCTGTTCCATGAACAGGGAGCAACCGTGCGGGTAGTCTGCCTGCGGCCGCCGGAAAAGCTTCAGGGCGACGCCCTCACCAATTTTCGCATTCTATCCAGACTGGCTGTTGAGGTCTTCGTGTGGGATGAGAACAATGATTTCTCCAATCAGCTGAAGTGGATAGAAGAAGCTGAAGTCATCATAGATGCCATCTTGGGCACCGGGCTTAGCAGTGACGTGCGCGGCTTGTATAGAGACATCATCGAAGCCATCAACCAGCTGCAAAAAACTGTTCTGGCGGTTGACCTTCCTTCAGGATTGGATGCCAGCACCGGTAAAATTCTGTTTTCTGACATTCTTGCGGATGCGACAGCCACGTTCGGGCTGCCTAAGGTCGGGCAGTACATTGAG
>JAVEVM010000356.1:0-4857 GCA_034005055.1 Desulforhabdus sp.
CAACTGCGGCATCGCCTCATAAACAGTCGGCTCGTATCCCAGGCGAGCCAGAAAGCTGGCAGCCGTGAGTCCCTCAGCCCCACCACCTACAACCGCCACTTTCATCTCGGTCGCAGGCGCCTTGCTCAATTCAATCCTCTGGCCGCTTTTCATTTCGTAATCGGCGACGAACCGTTTGAGAGGATTGATGGCCACCGGCTCATCCTCCAAGCCGCGACGGCACTGAAATTCGCAAGGATGCAGACAGATCCTGCCACACACCAACGGCAGCGGGTTTTTTTCCTTTATGACTTTTACCGCTTCAAGAAAGTTACCGTGGGATATCTGATAGATGTATGCCGGTATGTCAATTCCGGCCGGACAAGTTCGCTGACAAGGCGCCGTACATTGCTCGGTTGTATACTCCTCTTGCATGCGCAGCGAGTTGGATGTGAGGGTAATGATATGCTTGGGACAGATGCGCTCGCACGTCCCGCAGCCCGTGCACAGGCGGGTGTTGACTACCGGCAAGCCGTCGGCGCCCATGGAGAGGGCACCGAAAGGGCACGCTTTTACGCAGGTCCCCAATCCCAGACAGCCAACCGGGCAAACTTTGGCGCCTCCGCCGAGCAGCATGGCGGCACGGCAGTCATTCATACCGTCGTAGTTGTATTTCAGATCGGCGGTTTCAACTCCGTAATAGCAACCGGGACGTGCAAATTCAGGCTCTGTTTCCTTGAATTCCACACCCATGATGGCGGCCACTTTGACGTGAACGTCGGCACCTCCACCCACACATACATTGGGCGGCGCCTGACCGGTCGCAATTGCAGCCGCGGCTCCACTGCATCCGGGAAAACCGCAACCGCCGCAGTTGGCTCCGGGCAATGCCTCTTCCACCGATAGAATGAGCGGATCCACATAAACATAGAAGACCTTTGAAGCGACGGCGAGTCCGACTCCTGCGATCAGTCCAATCCCACCTATGGCCAGAATAGCCGGAAGCATAACATTTCTCCTTCGACTTTAAAAAGTTTTCGGGAGCATTATCAGGCGGCTCCCGCTCTCCTTACTTGTACAAGTGTTATAAATTGGAACAATTAGAAACAAAAGGAGACTGAAAGTCAATGTACCATTCCAACGAACCCCAGGAAGCCCAGCGCAATCAAGCCGGCCGATATGAGACCCAGAGAGGTTCCTCTAAAATGAACGGGAATTGCCGAGATTGCCAGACGTTCGCGGATTCCGGTGAGCAGGATGAGGGCCACCCCATATCCAACCGCAGAGGCAAAAGAGAACAGGAGCATATCCAGAAAGCCAAACTCATTTTGGATGACCAGGACGGCGACGCCGAGAACAGCGCAGTTAGTGGTGATTAGAGGAAGAAAGATACCGAGGGAGCGATACAGGGCAGGCACCGATTTCTGCAGAAACATCTCGACCAGTTGCACCAGCGCCGCGATGACCAGAATGAACGCAATGGTCTGCAGATATTCCAAACCAAGCGGATTGAGCACATAGTACTGGACCACCCAGGTGATGGTTGCGGCCATGGTGGTGACGAAGACTACCGCCATTGCCATCCCGGTAGCCGTATCCATCCGGTTGGAGACGCCAAGAAACGGACAATTCCCGAGATAGCGTACCAGGAGGATGTTGTTGACAAAAACGGCACTTACGATGAGCAATAGATAATCTGACATATCTTCCTCTCGTCCGATTGTGAAGGAATCCTTTATTTTCTGGCACTGATCAAGTTCATTGCACCCAAGATGAGGCCCAGGCAAACGAAAGCGCCGGGCGCTTTGAGCAGAACGGAAAAGGGTTGGAACGACGCGCCCATGATTGCATGACCGAAAAGGGTGCCGTTGCCGAATATTTCACGGATGCCGCCAAGAAACGTCAATGAAAACGTGAAGCCCAAGCCCATACCCAAACCGTCGGCAATGGATGGTATGATCGTGTTCTTGGAAGCGAAAGCTTCCGCACGTCCCAGAATGATACAGTTGACGACAATAAGCGGAATGAAGATTCCAAGAATTTTATATAGAGGATAGAAGTAGGCCTGCATCATCAACTCTACAATGACCACAAAAGATGCAATGACTACAATAAAGGCCGCAATGCGCACCTTGCCGGGTATGACTTTGCGCAGCAGCGAAACGATCACGTTCGAGCAGACCAGCACGAAGGTTGTGGCCATACCCATTCCCAGCCCGTTTTCTGCAGCGGTGGTGACCGCCAGCGTCGGGCATAGTCCCAATACCAGCCGAAACGGAGGGACTTCCTTCCATAGACCTTTGGTGAACTCTTTTGCCACGCTCATCGTGCTAAAAGACCTCCTTCTTTACCTCGGGGAAGACTTCCAGTGCGCTTCTTACCGCATTGACCACTCCATTACTGGAGAGGGTGGCGCCGCTGACCGCACTGATCTTGCCTCCCTGCGCTGCAACGTTGAGCTGACCGGACAGTTCAAGGCCCGCGAACTGTTCCGTAAACGCCGGTTCCACAACTCTGGCGCCCAAACCCGGTGTTTCGCTGTGAGTCATGACACTGATGCCGGTCAGCTTGCCTTCCGGATCGATCCCTACCATCACATCGATGGGGCCGTGGTAACCGGTCGCTGCAGAACCGTAGGCTATGGCAACCACTTTGCCGTTTTCTTTGGCCGGGAAAACCGTTTTCTTAATGGGCTCGCCTTTCTCGTTCGTTCCCATGGTCAGCTCGATCCGATCTTTGATGGGATCGTTGCTGTAGGAACGGAGAACCGCCTTGATGGAAGGCTCCTGAACGTATTTGAGCAGCTGATATTCCCGCGGAGCCTGGGTCACCTCATTGACATAGGACAGCACAAAGCCGGAGGCGGCACAAATCACCGTTAAAACAACCACCATTTTGACTAGTTCACGCAATTTCTTTCACCCTCCCTACGACTCTTGGACGAATCCGGTCGAACAGCGGCGTTAACGTATTCATCAAAAGAATGGCAAAAGGGACACCTTGTACAAAAGTCCCCCAGCTCCTAAAGATCATAGTCAGAACACCGCAACCAATGCCATAAAAGATCATGCCCTGGACCGTCACTGGTGAACTGCCTTTTTCTGGCGCAAGGAAGAAGGCACCGAGGAAAATCCATCCGATCAGGATGTGGAGTGTGGGATTTGCGTAGGACTCGGGATCAATTTGCCAGAAAATGAATCCGAATATCCAGGCGGACAGAATAAAGCAGACCGGGATGTACCAATCGACGATGCGCCGCGCAATCAAATAGACGCCACCGATCAGAGCTGCCAAAATCGAGGTGGTGCCGATGCTTCCCGGCACATTGCCGTAGATGAAATCAGCCCATGGCAAACCGGAAACGGCCGCTATTCCGTCCAGCTTGAGGACGTCGAGAGGAGGATATTCAAGGTAGCCGCCGGCTTCCAGCCACCAGCGCGGCTCCGGCATCATATAAGACTCGAGAACAGCCTGGTAGGAGACAAATATAAAAGCCCATCCGACCAGAGCGGCATTGAACGGATGTTGGCCAAGGCCCCCATAGAACTGCTTGCCGACCAATATGGCGACCGCAGCTCCAAGAAGGGCCATCCACCAGGGAATAGCCGGCGGTAGGATAAGCGCAAGCAGTATTCCGGTGAGAACCGCACTGCCGTCGGCTATAGTGACGGCGCGTCCGGTAGCCTTCTGCCACACTCCTTCTGTAAGTACCGCAATAACGACACAGACGATAATGGTTTGCAAGGCGGCCCAGCCAAAGAAAAACCAACCGGCAAAAATCAGAGGAAGAGTGGCAAGGATTGTCTCGAACATGATCTGACGGGTAGAGTAGCCCGCATGAGCATGCGGGGACATGGAAACATATAGATCAGGGCGTTTCATGATGCCTCCCTCATGGCTAACAACTCTTTTTTGCCGAAGCGCAGCAACTGGACCATGGGACGCTTTGCCGGGCAAACATAGGCGCACACACCGCATTCAATGCAATGAAACAAAAAGTTTCTTTCTGCATCGTCAAACTTGCCGTATTCACAATACTTTCCGAGCTCATTGGGGAGCAGCTGCATGGGGCAGTGGCGGACACAATACCCACAGTTGAAGCAAGGTTCGTCAGCAGAGCGATGCAGTTCATCAGCGGTTTGCAGAGTCACCACATCAGTTTCCTGGTTTATGGGCACGGTAAAACTGAATTGGGCGTCGCCCAGGAAGATCCCGCCGATGATCACTTTGGCAGGCCTGTCCGGCAGCCCGGAAAGGTTGCCCAGTAAGTCTTCAAGCAGTATACCGATCGGTGCCCGGACAAGTTGTCGCACTCCCGCTGCAAGCGCTTCGACCTGAATCACTGTATCCAGGGACGGTCTTCCGCTTTGCACCAGACTTGAGATGTTAAGAGCCGCATTCACATCCAAAACCGCAGCGCCAATAAGGCGCGTGTCATTTGCCGGTTGCGGCACTTCTTTCTTGGTCACAAATTGAGTGACAAGGGGCTCTAAGGCGAGGGGGTATTTATTGGGGCACCTGACCAGCTCAACGCCAAGTGCAGAGAGCTTTTGCTGGAGCTCGCCGGAGACGCTCTGCATATCGGTGACCGCCAGCACGGTCCTGCTTGCCGAAGAAAGCTTTTGCAGAAAGGGGATGCTTTCCAGTAGATCTTCTTCCTGCTGCGACAAAAGCGTGCTGCGTACATAAACACCGGGTTGCCGGTCCATGCCGTTTATGATGAGTGTCTCGATTGCCTGGATCAAAGGGCCTGCTTGTGAAGGCAGAACGCTTGCTATGAGATCCGGTGAAGCTATTCGCAAGGCAAGCGGCCAGGGATGGGAATCGACCTCTCGGATTCCGGCGGCCAAAACTTGCTGGAAAATTTCTTGCGGTTCG
>JAVEVM010000357.1:0-4852 GCA_034005055.1 Desulforhabdus sp.
ACCGTTCATTGGACATGGTCCAAAGAACAGACCCTGGAAGGAGGTAAGAAGGTAAATATTGGTAAAATCAATGCGTTAAATAACTTCTGCATCGGCTTGCCCGCGAACTGGCCGAGATGCACAAGTTGCCATGCCGGATACGGATTTAAAGACGCTAACTTCGACTTTACCAAAGCAGAAAACGTAGATTGTCTGGTTTGCCACGATACGACGGGTACCTACAAGAAATTTCCAACAGGTTCCGGGCACCCGGTCTATGAGGGGGAGCAAAAGGAATTTCCGAAAGGAAATGTGTGGAAACCGGCAGACTTGGTAAAAGTGGCCCAATCTGTAGGACGCACATCGCGCGCAACCTGCGGTTCCTGCCACTTTTACGGTGGCGGCGGGGATCATGTCAAACATGGCGATCTGGATACCTCTATGGCGAACCCGACTCCTGAGATCGATGTCCATATGGGTGGGGCGAAAAAGATGACCTGCCAGGATTGTCACCAGGCCAAAGATCACTTTCTGAAGGGCGAGGCTGCCTCCGTCACCATTACTCACACTGAGCCCAGCCATATTGACTGTATCGACTGCCACAAAGGCAAAGTTCATAAAAACGCTTTGGTGAATAAGCACACCGACAAGGTGGCGTGCCAGAGCTGTCACATTCCAACGTTTGCAAAAGCCCGACCCACAAAAACATGGTGGGACTGGTCAACGGCAGGCAGGAACGTGAAACCGGAAGATATTCCCACGGATAAGCACGGGCAGAAAACCTATGACAGGATGAAGGGAGATTTCAAGTGGGAGAAGGAAGTAATTCCCACGTATCTATGGTATAACGGGAACATCGTGCGCTATCTTGCCGGTGACAAGATTGACCAGACAAAGGTAGTCCAACTCACCTCAGTAAAGGGCAATCGTAATGATCCGAAATCCCGGATCTTTCCATTCAAGATCATGAGAGGAAAGCAGGCCTACGACAGCGGAAATAATACAATTGCTTTTGTACAGGTTTTTGGTCCTCCAGGTAGCGATGCTTACTGGCAGAAGTACGATTGGAACTTAGCCATTGCTTCCGGCATGAAAGCCGCGGGGTTGCCATACAGCGGCAAGTTCGGCTTCATAGAAACGTCCATGGTCTGGCCTGTGCATCACATGGTAGTACCCAAAGACAAGTCGCTCAAGTGCGCAGATTGCCATAGCGATAAAGGTCGGCTTGATTGGAAGGCCTTGGGGTATAAGGGAGATCCGAAAGATCCTAAGAACAGATAAAACAAGGGGAGCGGTTACCCGGCATCCATACCGAATCGACAGTTATCGATCTTTGGGCATAAGCGGCTATTGTTAGGAGCTAACCATTTGGTTTATGAGCATTTATCTTGACAAGAACTGCGGTGTGCCGAATCCTTTCTGCTGATACAGGCGGACTTAATCTTAAGGAGGTCAAGACATGGCAGGTATTAAAACTATTCTGGCTGCAACAGATTTTTCTCCTGACGCCAGGCAAGCCGTGGAGCGTGCGGCCTTGCTCGGATCGACACTGGCGATACAGAGAGGGATGTTGCTGCATGTGCTGGAGCAATCGTGGCTTGACAGTTTGAAGCAGTTCATACGTTCACCAGCCAAGGTTAAACGTGAGATCATTGAGGATGCCTCGCGTTCCCTGGCCGAATTGTCTGAAGAAGTCCGCCGTATAACCGGTTTCTCCCTTGAGCCTCATGTTCGAGCGGGAAATACGCTTGACGCGATCGTCGAGGCCGCCGCAGATTTCGATTTGCTGATACTTGGTGCTCGTGGAAAGCACCCGGTCAGGGCATTGGCGCTCGGAACTACTTCCCAGCGGATTCTGGGGAAGGCTGCGCGGCCGGTGCTTGTGGTAAAGAATAAATCCGTCGAACCGTATCAACGTGTCCTCGTTGCCGTTGACTTTTCAGAGGATTCCCGCAAGGCTCTGGAATACAGCCAGATAATTGCTCCGCAAGCCATAGTTTTTCTTGTCCACGTCTTCGAACCGTTGATGGAAAAAACTCTCATCTATGGGGGTGTGTCGGAAAGTATTATCTTGGAGTCTCGGATGAAGGCACAGATTCAGGCCGAGGCTAAGTTGACACGTTTCATGAAAGAGGTGGGCGTGGAGGCCCGTCATCTGGTCCGGGTTGTTGTGCATGGTCATGCACCTTCTAAGCTGCCGGAAATAGCCCGCAAACGGGGTGCCGATCTCATTATCGTTGGTAAACACGGAAAGTGGCGTATCGAGGAATTTCTGCTTGGTAGTGTAACGCTTCATGTCCTGTCCCAATCCCAGTGCGACGTGCTCGTGGTTGAATAGCAGGGCAGGAAATGCACTCCGTTACTCCTTGAATTTATGGTGGGTACATGATACCGGTCGAATATGTCCTCCTGATAGGGTCACTTCTTATTGTTGTCAGCATTGGAATTGCCAGACTCTCCGAGAATCTTGGTGTACCTGCCCTGTTGCTATTTCTCGGCATCGGAATGTTGGCCGGTTCGGAAGGCCCAGGCGGCATCTATTTCGACGATGCCCATCTGTCTCAATCGGTCGGCGTTATTGCACTGGTCTTCATCCTTTTTGCAGGCGGTCTCGACACAGAGTGGTCGGAGGTCAAACCGGTTTTCCGGCAAGCGACAATCCTCGCGACACTGGGCGTCTTTCTCACGGCCATGGCAGTCGGGCTCTTTGCCTGCCTTGTTTTAAAGTTTTCCCTCCTCACGGGTTTGCTCCTCGGGGCGGTTGTTTCATCTACTGATGCTGCTGCTGTTTTTTCTGTACTCCGGTCCAAGAACATCAGTCTTAGTGGTAGACTCAAGCCGCTGCTTGAACTTGAGTCGGGCAGCAACGATCCTATGGCTGTTCTCCTCACCATTGGAATAATTCAGATCATAACGAACCCCGGAACGTCTCTTGGCACCCTTGCACTTCTCTTCGTTGTTCAAATGGGATTAGGCATTGTTTTCGGCCTTGGTTTTGGGAAGGCAATGGTTTTCTTGCTCAATCGGTTAAAATCCTATTACGAAGGAGTTTACCCTGTTTTTTCCCTTGCATTCGCAGCACTTGCTTACGGCGCAACTGCCGTCGCCGGAGGCAGCGGTTTTCTCGCAGTGTACCTTATGGGCATGGTTGCAGGCAATAGCGAATTTATTCAAAAGAAGAGCATGATGCGCTTTTTTGATGGCCTTGCCTGGCTAAGCCAGATAGCCATGTTTCTCACACTCGGATTGCTCGTTTTTCCGTCCCACATTCTCCCCATCATTTGGATAGGGCTTCTCTGTTCTGCTTTCCTCATGTTCGTTGCCCGTCCGTTGAGTGTTTTTCTTTCGCTAATCTTTGAACAGATTGGCTGCCGCGAAAAGACCCTTGTTTCCTGGGTTGGCCTGAGAGGGTCCGTCCCCATAGTCCTGGCGACTTTCCCCCTTCTTGCTGGCTTGGAAGATGCTGAGGCCATATTCAACATTGTCTTCTTTATCGTCCTTACTTCGGCGCTGCTTCAAGGTTGGTCAATTCCTGCTGTGGCTCGGCTCTTGCGGCTCCAGGCTCCCCTTAAACCCAAACGGAGATACCCTATCGAGTTCGAGCCTCAAGAGGGGGTCGACGCAGAACTCATTGAGTTCATCATTCCTTACAGTTCAGCTATTGCCGGGAAACCAATCGTGGAGCTGGGACTTCCCCGCGACAGCCTGATCGTTCTCATAAACCGTAACGAAAGCTTCTTGGTGCCAAGCGGGGGTACCATTCTTGAAGCGGGGGATGTCGTACTGGTTCTTGTCAACAAGGGCAACCTGGCTGAAGTCCGGGAGATTCTGATGAGTTGGAAGAAGCCGAAGAAAGAAGGATAGCTCGAAAGCCTGTAAGCTTTTTAAACATTCAGCAACTCAAGGACTCTAGCCAAAAAGCTTTGTTGAATTATGAACACGCTAGCCACAATTCGTGCTTGCCTTTTTCAACCTTTGCAGCGTATTCTTTCAAAAGAGATAAGGTCTGTACAATAATCCACGCTTTTCATTTCAACCTTGGAGGAGTTTATTGAAACGGGATATTGCGATCGACTACATACGGAGCGGGGTAACCATGTTGGTAGTCGGACATCACGCCGCACTGGCTTACAACACTTTCAGTTATTACAACCCATCGCATTACGTAAAATCCACAGCGCCGGTTGTGGATACAGTTCGCTTCGCCCCTCTTGATTACCTTGTGGGTTGGAACGACCTTTTCTTCATGTCTCTTATGTTTCTTATTTCCGGACTATTTGTTGCGCCCTCCATCAAGCGGAAGGGGCCAGGTCAGTTCCTGACCGACCGGACAAAACGCCTAGGAATCCCCTTTGTTATTGCCTCCACTCTGCTCATACCTATAGCATACTACCCATCCTGGCTCTTAAGTAGGTCTGTCAGCCAGGGAGGTTTTTTGGGGCGTTTTTTCACGATCGATGGATGGTCGCCGGGACCGCTCTGGTTCGTCTGGGTTTTGCTTGGGTTCTGCGTTGTCGTCGCCATCATCTCTAGGTTTATCCCGAATCTCATGACGAGGTTATTCTGGTCCGCTAAATCGGCGGGTGGTCTGGTCTTTGTGTTCCTTGCGGCAAGCCTTATAGCAACAATTCCCATGCACCTCCTCGCTGCGCCAGAATGGTCTGACCTGGGAGGCCCGCTTGATTTTCCAGCATCGAGATCCTTGTTATATTTTACCTGGTTCTTGCTGGGTGTGGTGCTCGGAGGTGCTAACCCGGAGCGCTCGCTGTCGCAAGAAAATTTAAGCCCATGGCCGTTTTGGCTTACTATCGGAGCGCTTAGCTATTTGACGCATGCCACATTCTCAAGCGGGAAATATCTTACAAACACACCG
>JAVEVM010000358.1:0-4842 GCA_034005055.1 Desulforhabdus sp.
GTGCGGACACAAGAGCCACCATCTCCTGCATACATCCTACACGCCGCGCGGCAAGTACATCGGATAGCCCGGACTCCGCGGAGTTCCGCGGAATCAAGACAAGCCGAAGGATGACGAAAAACACGCGCAAGGCACTGGTAATCAGTGCCTTGCGTTTTTTTGATCCTTATCGAAATCGGGATCGGAATCGATCCGAGACAGGAAGAAGACATCCGATCACCCCCCCATATCCCCGTATTTCATTCGTGTAAATTCGTGCCATTCGTAGTTGAAAATCTTTATGATTCTGTCGTTCCATCCAAATCCCAATTCATTCTTCCCCATCCGCGTGATGCTCTCCCCCATGCTCGGTTGATAGTAGGGTTTGAGCCCGGAACTTAGGATAAATGATCGTGTTCTCTGTTCCGGAAGGTCTTATCGCGGTATTACTGCCCCATGCTTTTCAAGGAGCGCGTGTATGTCGGCAAGAGGAAGCTGTTCAGGATCCATATTCCGTTTTGCGGAAATCGCAGCCATTGCACCGGCCGCCTGACCCATCGCCATGCAGGAAGCCTCAACCCGATATGCAGAATGTGCTTCCCTGTCACCGGAAATATGCCGTCCCGCAGCAATCAGGAAACGGCTGTCCTTGGGAAGCATGGCTCCGCGTGGAATCGTCGGCACAACTCCTTCCTTGAGATGACGGAAGATGAGGCCCTTCCCTTCAGAAGTATGCACGTCAACCGGATAGAAGCAGTAGCACACCGCATCCGGCCAGCGGCGCCCAGTCTCATAATCCTGGATATTGATATGGGATTTGCCGTCGATGACGACAGTTTCCCTGACGCCGCATTCCGGTGCAATGAATTTTATCTCAAGCCTTTCAAGGCCGGGCTGTTTCCTGAGCCAGCGGTAGATCTTCAGGATCAGGGCGCGTCCAGAAAGTTCAAGTTCGCTCTTTCCCTTGCTGCCTGTCGCATCAAAATCGCAGACATGGATGGTATTCACGCCGTGACTATAGAGGAGCCTGATCAGCCTGTCGCCAAGCGTTTCACCGCTCCAGCCAAACTCGGAATCCTTGAAAAATCCTTCGTCTATTTCTTTCCTATATGCAGAACGCAAGGCTTCGTGGTCTAACTGATCGGCATCATATCCATGTATGAGAAAGACATAGGTCGCCGGCTGGAGCACCGGTTGTTTCAGCACCTTGAATCCGGCGAGCTGGACTGCATTCGCATCTCCCGTGCAGTCGATCAGCACCTTTGACGAAACATCAATAAGACCTTCCTTCGTGCAGAGCGTAAGCTTCCAGCGGTTGCGTACCTGCCTTGCTTCCGCAAGCATGGAATGGAAAAGAACATCAACACCTGCGGACACGACTTCCTGATCGCAGATCATCGCATATAACGCAGTATTCATCGTGATGCTGTGCTGCTTTGAAAGACTTGCGTACGTCGCAGGCTCCGGCGGACATTTCCCCTCTTCCTTGATCGTCTTGACGACCAGCTCCCAGCCGATACCGGATATAACCTGTCTGCCCCAGGCAAAGAAGACACTGGGGAAGTTTACAGCGCCCATCGTGATGGTCCCGCCAAGCATCCCGCACTTTTCAACGAGCAAGGTCTTCGCTCCGGCACGTCCCGCCTGTACCGCCGCAACAACACCAGCCGTCCCGCCGCCGACCACGATCACATCATATGTATTGTTTTTCATCTTACCTTACCTGTTCCTTTCCCTAGAGTCTTTTAAATGAGTCTATTGATGACAACTTTTACCCGGGAAATTGGAGGAATCCACATGGAAATCAAAATACAGCGAGGGTGATGCACGGTTGTGCCTGTAGACTCTTCCTTCATAACTATTTTCAAAGCCACCTGTCATTAAATTTCCCTCTCCGTCTTTCCTCGGGGCTGTTCCCCAGATCTCTTCGCCATGCATCCAGGAACCCCAACTGAAAGATATGCCGCTATCAGCGAAATTGACCACTGTTGACGGCTTGTCGCAGGATCCAGGATTTATCCATGACCACTCATGATCATAGCCCCATGGCTTGTTCGGATCGTACACCACGGTTTTGAAATGCTTCGCTCCCCAGGTTGACACGTCCCTCTCATTGACTACGGGATTGTAACTCCAACTGACTCCTGGAATTTGATGGCTTATGCTTGGACACAACGTCACGCTTCTGTCAGCGTATTTATCGTTGATCATTGGACCTTGGTAGTTTCTTGCCGGTGGAATAAATCCGTTATAGTCTACCGAGTAGATTGCGAATCCCAAACCGATTTGTTTCAGATTATTATAACATAAAATCTTCTTGGCTGTCTTTTTTGCCATGCCCAGGGCCGGAAGAAGCATGGCCGCGAGAATTGTGATGATCGCAATTACGACCAGAAGTTCTATTACAGTGAATCTGCGGTGCCTCGATGTGTTGCAGCCTTTCTGGCTCACCCCATAGGGCAAGCCGTGCATGAAGTTTTCCCTCACACGGCTTTCCTGTCTTTCTTTACGGGCCATTCGTTTATGTTCGGATGAAGAGTTGTTCATTTGCTCAAAGCCCTCCTTCTATATTCTATGCATCTACAGTAGTTCGTTGCCAATATTTCTGCTTCTCTATCCCTATTATATAGCAATCGGCCGATCATTACCTTGATTAAATCGGCAAAAATATGGATTATATTATCATGTTTTCTGACCAGTCAACGTCCATTTCTGTCATTTTGGGTTCATGCGGCACCTCCTTGCGCAGGCGCTTCCTCTGAGGGCGCGGCTGGGGGCGTCGAACATGTCGCGGATGGACTGTGCCACCTCGGGACGCAATGGCACTAAGATAAGGCGATCACCATACGAAAACAACCTAAAGGTTGAACTCCAAAATGAGCCCCGCAGGGCCAAACTTTGGAGTTCAGGCTTTAGCCTGGCATTTCTTATCGTAGTGACATTCACCTCGGGACGCATGGCGACGATCGGCACGTAGCCCTGCGCATTCCTTTGCCGGTGCGTCTGGCAGCGCTGCCATGCCGCCCCTGAGAAGGCGGCTTCATGCCGCTTTTTCGGCCTCCATCGCCATGTTGAGCAACCGTGCCATCGCCTGGGCCATCCCGTCGAAACCCTGTTCGCCAACTACTTGCATTGCCGTGTCCATCGCGCTACTTTGCACGCCGTGGGTCATCCATATTCCTTCCTGCAATATTCAGGGTAGCAAGCCGGACGTGATACTATGAAAATAAAGAATCTTAAAGCTTTCGACGATGGTGAATTCCCAATAAAGATAACCACTCTAGTCCAGGCTCCCATAGAACTTCACAAGCACGATTTTAGCGAGCTTGTTGTCGTTTTGCGCGGAAGCGGCACACACTGTACCGCAAAGCTCAACTACTCCATAAAGGCAGGAGATATCTTCTATATAAAGCCCGGATACATCCACGGATACAGTAATCCGGTAGATCTTAAGCTCGCAAACATAATGTATTTTCCGAGGAAGATTGGAATACCCCTGAATGACATCGTAGCGCTTCCCGGATACAAGGCCATATTTGAACTTGAACCCGATCTACGCAACCGCAGCAGGTTCAACAGCAGGCTGAATCTGAATATTGCCGATCTTGCCTTCGTTGAAAAACTTGTTAACAACATCAAGTCAGAACTGTGGTCCGTAAGTCCGGGAAGAATTTTCAAGGCTGTGTCATACCTCATGCAGTTGATTGGATTCATATCGCGAAACTACGAGACCAATCTTAATCCTGACACCAAGGCGCTCTTCAATATAGGACGGATTGTCAACCATATTGAATCAACATACCTTGATAAATTCATACTTAATGACATCGCAAAGAAATTCAACATGTCGCCATGTACCCTGACAAGGACTTTCAAGAGGGCTACCGGGTCAACTCCCGGACTTTACGCACAGAAATTCAAAATCCAAAAAGCATCTGAACTTCTTGTAGCCCCAGACGCGACAGTTTCAGAGGTGGCATATAGGTCGGGATTCTCCGACAGTAATTACTTCTCGCGGCAGTTTAAAAGGCAGACCGGCCTGTCACCAAAGAAATTCCGTACCCTTTATCTCAAGATAAATATATGCCCACCTTGATCCTGTAGGATTTACTCATGGTTTTTAATCCTAAGTCTTGCCGGTGCCATACACATGTGAATATACATAATTATTTGCAGTGCAGCATGAAGCGCATATCATGATTGACAAGACAAGCCGCCTGGGTCTTTTTACCCCCATCAAAGATTGTCCATGTCCGTCTATGGACTAAAAAAGACGGGCGGGGGTGAACTCGCCCGACCGTAGTTTTGCAGGAGGCTCCTACTTCAGCCGCTTGACCGCAGCCTGTGCGGCGACGGCGAGGCGGGAGTCGCCCTTGGCCACCAGCTCCTCCAGCGGGGCGATGTCGGCGGGTGTGCCCAGCAGGCCGATGGCCCCGACCGCCGAGACCCGCAGGGGAACGCCTGCCTTGCTGTCGCCAATCAGCACCCTGACGTGCGGCAGGATCCGCCTGTCCTCCAGCCTGGCGCACACTTGGATCGCCGTGATCCGCGAGAGGTCGGCGGCCTTCCCGTCGGTGGCGATCTCCAGCGCAGCGTCCATGACCTTCTGCCGCCCGATCCCGGGTTCGTCGGCCAGGTTGCCGAGGGCGATCAGCGCCGTGCCCGCCAGGCCGGCATCCGTCTCCAGCGTGGCGTCCCACAGGGTCTTGGCGACGGCCGCGCGCTCCTCGTCGCCCTGGGTGTGCTAACAACCAGTTAATGGCCCACTCGGGCTGATCTAAATGGGGTGACACTCCGAAAGAGGTTCCCGAAGGGGAACCGAAGGAGTGTCGGCCATGAGAGAGCATGAGGTATTCCGGGAGG
>JAVEVM010000359.1:0-4839 GCA_034005055.1 Desulforhabdus sp.
ATGGGGCAACAAGAAGAGCTTTATCCCTACTTTGATCCGCGAGCGTTCATGGAGCCTCTGCCGTTCAAAGTGACCATCAAGCTGGAGGGTAGAGACGTTCACATAGGAGTCTGGAAGTATAATCAAATTGGGACAATGGGGCGCGTTTCCATTTATTTTTTGGATACCGATTTACCGTACAACGCCCCCGAAGATCGCCTGATAACTCAGTTCCTTTATGGGGGGGACCGCCACACGCGCATCTGCCAGGAAGCGGTGCTCGGGATAGGAGGCTATCTCGCTTTAAAACGCCTGGAGCGAGATATCACGACTTATCACATGAACGAAGGTCATGCTGTTTTCTTGACCCTTGCGCTGCTGAAGGATCTTCAAGGCAGTGAGCAGAAGGTGCGCGAAAAATGCGTATTCACGACTCATACCCCGGTGCCTGCCGGGCATGACAAGTTCCCTTACGAATTGGCTGCATCGATTATGGGAGACTACCTGCCCTCCAATATCAGAAGTCTGGCCGGACAGGACCAACTGAACACCACCATGCTCGCTTTGAACCTTTCCCGTGCCGCCAATGGCGTGAGTCAGTTGCATGGTGAGATTTCGCGCCAGATGTTCCCAGGCTTCAACATCGGCCACATCACCAACGGAGTGCATCATCTGAGCTGGACAGGACCCGAATTCAAGGCGCTGTTCGACGAATACCTGCCCGAGTGGCGCAATCAGCCTCACGTGCTGAGCGAAGCGCATTCGATTCCCGACGAAGCATTCCACAAAGCAAAACATCGCGCCAAACGGCGCCTTATCAACTATGTCAACAGTATCTCCGGAACAGGCTTCACCGAGGAATTCCTGACCATTTGCTTTGCCAGGCGAGCAACCGCTTACAAGAGGGCTACCCTTATATTCTCTGACATCGAATACCTCTCCAACCTCTCTCTAGATCGCGTCCAGTTCATATTTGCCGGTAAGTCCCACCCTCAGGACGATTCGGGCAAGCAGCTGATCAAAGAGATCATCAATATTTCAAAGCAGCACGAACAAAAGCTTCGCCTCGTGTTCTTACCCAACTACAATATTTGGCTGGCGGCTCTGATGACACAAGGCACAGACGTATGGTTGAACACCCCTCGGCGTCCTCGAGAAGCCAGCGGCACCAGCGGAATGAAAGTGTGCTTCAATGGCGGCATCAATATGAGTGTTCTCGACGGCTGGTGGCGGGAGGCTTGCAGAAATCGAACGAATGGCTGGGCTATCGGCGACGATGAAGACCAGACTGACGAAGAAGCTGTAGCCGATCTGTACCAGGATCTCGATGATATGGTCACGACTTACTACGCCAATCCCAAGAAGTGGATGTCCATCATGAAGAGCTCCGTTGCCGACGTCGGACCGGTATTCAATACCCATCGAATGGTCTTGGAGTACGCCCATAAATACTACCTGTGAGAAGGGAGCGACAATCTCCCCGTTCTCCGAACCTAGTGAAGCAGTTTTGGGTCATCGCTCATTGAATCAATCGTGGGGCAGCCTGTCCCCATGATTGCCAATGAGGAGGGGATAACTCGCCGCGTATCTGCCAATTTCAGAGCGGCGCTATTCGCCCCAGAGCTTCGTTGATGCGCTTCGCTTGCGAGTCTGTGATCAGGCTGCTCAAGGCCGCTTTGAAGCGTGGATGGCCGGTCCCTGAGAAAATGTATTGCCAGCGATAGGCATCCAGTACACACTCTCTGATGCGCTCGTTCATCCCATCACTAGACGATCGACCGCAAACCTTTAGAAAATAATCCACATCGGCTGAACTCTGAACCTGCAGTATGCCATCAACGTCCACGACCATCTCAATCAATTCATCCACTGCCCTCTCTCTTTCGCCTGGAGTGAGCCTGCGGTCCTGCCGAGGCCATTCCAATTCATCCATGATGGCATGGGTCGTCTCCTCTTTCCAGTGAAACAGAAAGACATCCCTGTAAAGCTCGGACAGACTTTCATCCGACTCGATACTTTGCTTGTAGTGCTCCTGGGTGAAGAGCTCGATCTGCAGAATCAGTCCCAACACCGCCCAGGTGGATTTCTGTAGCACTGCAGCCGCAACTGCGTTCGGGTCCGGCAAGAATCTGTAGCCGGGGGGCATGCCTGTCGTCATCATCCGCTCGATCCGACGAAACAACTCCTGGTGCTTTATTTCTTCATCACTGAAACGAACTAAGGCTTCAAGCGCCACCTGATCGTCAAGCCAATGGTCACGAGTGATCTCGAGAATCTTGGCGGTAATGAAGCGCTCGACAAATCCAAACATGTTGGCATAGGTTCTACCCTGGATTTGGCTGAGCAACCTCTTTTCATCTTCTCTGAGAAAGTCCAGCCGGTCAATTTTAGAAATACCGTCCGGCAGGAACTTCTGGGAAAAATCAAACTCTCTCCCGCGAATCAAGTCCTTATCGATGTCCCAGCGAACTCTTTTGGATATTTCTATGCACTTTGCATAATCATACACCTGCATCGCATTTCCTCCTTTCTATGGCAGACGCTTCACGTCCGCGCAAAGTTATGCTGTTTCATCCTGGTTTGATTTTCATGGATGTGCTTTCCGGGAAAAATAGGCATTATTCGTCTACAATCCATATCTTTTAGACGATCATCTGCTTTTTTGGCCGGCATCAAAGGCTTGGCACATCATTTTTTTTTGGAACCCTGGAGTGCGGCTCCAAGCAGCGGTGGCTATTCAAAGATACAACCGACCAAGATTGCCGTAACATCCGGAATGACTTCATGGACGGTTGGGGATAGAATATGGAGAAGCTCATATTCGCTTTCAATCGAGGAGAAGAAAAGCGTGACTCATATCGATATCAATCGCCTGCAACATCAAATCCAGAACAACTGCGACATCTCTGATGCCAAATACGGAGGCGTTTATTCTTTATGCGGCTTATTGCTTCGCATGAGAGATTTATATAAATGGCAAGTTGGAATGCAGCCCTGGCAGGAACCTGAACCGACCGACCTGCTCGAATGGGTTGACGCTCGCGAAAAACAGTGGGAAGAAATTGCGGAAGATGAATTCCAGATTCTTGTCATCGGCGAGGATAATTTCCAGCCGTTTGCGGTCGATGAAATCAATGCCGTTCTACGCCCTCTTGGCTACATTTATGGAGCAGGATACGGCGCAGCCATGAAGCCTTCTTTTTTCCTGGGAGAACTGGCTGATTCCCGCCGCGACGGCAATCTGCGCATCGACATGATAGATCGAGAATTAGCCAGGGATCTTTTCGTTTCTCCGGCCATGCGGCAAGGAGATCAAATATTGGGCAGACGCTCGGCAATGCTTTTTTCCCTTTGGGATCAGATCCTGGAGATGCGTCCTTCCATCAAAGAGGCGCTGACCTATGCTCTCATCCAACATAATCTCGACGCCCGCAAGCTGCGCACCTGCCCGAAAGAGCTCGGTCCCGCTCTGCACCGGGTCGCCGAAGTGGAGCTTGAGAGCTGGATCTACCATGAGATTGGGGAAGTACGGGAAGAGGTTTTCGACGGTTACCTGTGGCATGAAATTGTCTCCACTTACGCAAACAGCCCGATCGAGCTGTTTGCAAGAGTTATCAAAGACTTGCTCGCTGACACCCATGAGGAGGGTCTGCTGGCACATGTCATTGCAGAACGGAAAAAGTCATCCCTTGGCTTTTACATTACATTCATGCGGCCCTTCAGCAAGCTGATGTTTCCCGAAGCAGCCGAAGCGTTCAAGCGATTTCAAGAAGACAGCAATTGGCAAATCATCGATAAGGCCCGCCTTAAGGGATACGCCAATGCTCGAAGAAACGCGCTTGCTCTGGTCGAGCTTCATCTTGAAGGACGCAAGCTGGGAGCCGAGTCGGCGAAGTCACAGATACTCTCAGAGCTGATCGAGCCGCTCGGTATATTGACTGCTATCGACGACGAGGAAGGCGAGGATCAATATTGATTCGTGCATGCATGACTCGAAGCTCCAAACCACAAACGACAAGCATCCGGGAGAAGAAGTGAAAGATCTAGAAACTCTGGCTGAAATAGCCAAAGAAGCCGGTGAAGCCATTTTGGAAATCTACGGAACCGAATTCAGCGTAGAGAAAAAAGCGGATCGGTCACCACTTACGGAAGCCGACACCCGATCTCATCAGATCATAAGCCGGGCGTTGAAGGCTCATTATCCGGAGATCCCCATTCTCTCAGAAGAGGGCAAAGAAATCGATTATGCTAGACGCCGCAAATGGTCCAGGTTCTGGCTGGTCGATCCCTTGGACGGCACCAAGGAGTTCATCAAACGAAATGGCGAATTCACCGTCAATATTGCCCTTGTCGAGGGCCATGCGCCCATTTGGGGGATGATCTACATTCCTGTGCGCGCTGTTGCGTATGTGGCGAATGTAAACCAGGGGGCGTGGAAGATCAAGGATGGCAAGCGACAGAGTTTAACGGTGAAGCGACCGTTGGAGGGCACTGTTCGCGTGATCAAAAGCAGGTCGCATCCTTCTCCCCAATTGGAAGCACTGCTCGATCTTTTGCCGGACCATGAAGTCATCACTCGAGGAAGCGCACTTAAATTTTGTGCTGTAGCCGCGGGGGAAGCCGATTTTTATCCGCGCTTCGGCCCCACCTGGGAATGGGACACGGCCGCAGGTCAGGCCATCGTAACCGCTGCCGGTGGAGTAGTTTTGGACTTGAAAGGCAAGCCGCTTGTGTACAACAAAGCCAACCTCATCAACGGCCCTTTCCTGGTCGGCTCCGACCTCGGCTGGCTTACCAAAAAAGGCCTTCTAGAGCGTGCTGCTGGCTTTAACTTGGATTGAGTCGGACCGGCTCACGTCG
>JAVEVM010000360.1:0-4829 GCA_034005055.1 Desulforhabdus sp.
CTGAACCTCTTCCCCCGCATCGTATTCCAAAGAGGCCGCAAACTTCATTTCATTATCCATCAACTCCTTGACTTCTTCGCGAGTGATCAAGTCTGTTCTATCTTGCGCCGGACTTTCGAGCAGAGCTTTCTGTTCATCAAGTTGACGGATATTATCGACGGTAACCTTACCGGCAGCAACCTCTCTTAGCGCTAACACCACCTCTTTATTTTTCGGAGCCTGCAATAGTTGAGACGCCCCACCACGCAACTGCAGCACGCGGCGCACAGCCAGATGTACCAGCGTGAATCTGCTGTCCACTTGTTCCAGGCAATCTTCAATGGTAACTCGAGCCATTTTGGCTCCTCCTCTAAACCAATAATTCTTTTTATCTAAAGATTAGAGTCGAAAGACTCGTTGTCAAATTCGACAATCCTCCAACTTCAAGAACAAAACTACGATTTCTAAGGCCGAAAGCAGTTTCGTTTTATAATCGTTGCGGAATGTAATATCAACTCATAAAGAACAAACAGAACAAACCTCTACACTCGCGCGCCGAGCAAATTTCAGGTTTATCGCTTTGTCGTTCAATGAGTCTGCCCTTTATAAAAACTGTCGATAGGCTTTCCCTGATTGGCAGCTCTAATTTCCGCCAGAAGCTCGTTGGTCGCCTGTTCAATCCGATTTATATCTTCTTCATTTACTTCGTCGTCTCTAACGTATCGGATTGAATCCTTCAGCCGCTCGAATTGTTGCACGATTTCGGGCTTAATTTTGCCTTCTCCAAGAAATTTGTCTAAATCCAGTACCGTGCTCACACAGCTTTCTATCCGCGTGCGCAAATGCTTGGAGCCCCGTTTATGGCGAAAACGTCTGAAGATCATTGTGCGGTTCTCTCAGCTCAAAGCTGTTCTTTTTTCTCAACTTCTTCCCAAAAAATACGGTAGAAGGAACGATATTCCTTAAGGCCCTTGCTCAATATGACTGCCGACTGTTCAACATCCCGAACATTGATGATCAAATTTGCACCTGCTCGAAACGCCTCCATTCGATCGAAGGTGGGGGCTGTTTCGCTGAGGAGACACAGCATAAATTTCCTTCTGGCCGGCATGGGCAAATGATTGATTTGCCGCCAAAGAACACCCGGCATTTCAGATTGTTCGTTGTCCACGACCACCAAATCATAGGGATTGTGACGAAGTCTGTAAAGCGCTTCTTGAGGATTCCTTGCTGTTGTGGAATGGAGCTCCAGATGACGGAGGACTTCAACGAGCTTATCAGACAATACAGGTTGCCGAACCCAGATAAACGCGGTAAGAGCTCCATCCTCGGCCGCTTCGAAATCCAGGATGGTATTCTTGCACCTGGAGCAGGAAAACCTTAATTCGGTGGATTTTTCGATCTTTTCGTCCGGTATGGTGTAAACTGCACCACAACCTTGGCAGGTGCATCTCACTTTCCACTCCAATCAGCAACAGAACTCGCGCCGTATTTACAATACAAGTCCGACGCCGGCTTTGACAATGGAAATTTTCAAAGTTTGGCCAGAACAGCTACGACCGGTATGCCGCCGTGTCGAATCCGCCAATACCGAGCCGAGTTGATCTTTAAGTGTAGCGCATGCGCTCTATCCGGCGCCATTATCGCCACCTGCCAGCCACGGAAAAACCGTCGCAAATGGCCTCCAAGCCGCTCGAACAGATTTTCATCCTCGGCCAGGCGCTTCCCGTAAGGTGGGTTCAAAAACAACAATCCCGGGCTCAAGCTCATCGACTGCGGTCGGAACAAGAAAAAGTCCTTCTGCTGCCATAAAATATCTTCCTCAGTTCCTGCAGCTTTCGCGTTCTGGCGTGCCACTGCTATAGCCTCGGGATCTCGGTCGACAGCAATGATTGGAACTGGAGACCGTGGCAGAGCTTCCTGTCTGGCTTTCCGTACAAGGTGAGACCAGGTCTTCAGTTGAAAGGCAGGCCATTGCTCGAACAGAAAACTTCTTCCCACGCCCGGTGGCAGGTGACGAGCCCGCAAAGAGGCTTCCACCGGCACTGTTCCCGCTCCGCACATGCCGTCTACAAGAGGACGCTCTCCACACCATCCGGCCTTTATCAAGATTGCAGCAGCCACCGTTTCCCGCACAGGAGCTCCGGTATGACGGAGGCGGTAGCCGCGTTGGTGGAGATGTGCGCCAGAGGTATCGAGGCTTAGTTCGGAATAATTATCCGCCACATGAACGTTTACCCTTTGAACAACAGCGGCTTGCCGGCACCGTTCGGAATGCCTCAGGCTCCAGTCATTCGGCAAGTTCAGATGCAACTCCGCAAAACGTTTGCGCATCCCATCCAGAACCGTTTTCTCGATCAAGCCCGTATGCTGAATCCGAGAATTTTTAACGTAGGCCTTGATGTGCAACGGAATGTCCGGATTAAGCCAAAGCTCCCAGCGAAAAGATGCCACCCTGTTGAACAACTGCTCCACCGCCCCCGCACGAAATCGGTCAACGCGAAGCACGATACGGCTCGCCGTTCGAAGCCAAAGATTACTTGCGTAGCAGTCAGCCAGTCTTCCCGAAAACTCCACGCCAGCCTCCGAAATCGAGGACTGCTCAATACTCAGGCCGAGCAGCTCCTGTTGGCACAAGAGTGCAAATTCCGGTGGACTGATTGCAGCAATTCGATGCACGGGGGAGACTATATGTCGCTTGATGTGTCGCAAAAACGCTTTGCCTTTGGTGGGGACTGTGTACATGTCCATCCTTCGAATCTCGCATTGCGGAAACGAATACTCCTGCCTCCTAATAGATGGCAATATATTTTTAATGTTAAATTTTGTGAAAAACTTTTTAAACTAACTTTACAAGGACTTACCCTTTCCCATGAGTTAGCGGCTTGACGAGAGCACGCTATAGGTTTTAATTGAAACAGTGTCCGGGGAGCGCTGCTTCTGTCCTGAATGCAGCTTTCTTGGTTTGTAGGTCAACTTAGCCAGCCAGGTTCAGTACCTTTGATTCAAAAGGGAGTAGTATGTGTTGAAAGAGGATTGCAGCAAAGAATCCAACATGTTCGGATTACCCGCTCACTATCGGCCGCGTCAGGGCTCGGCACTATGGCGGTCTCCATTGCATAACTGGGAGGAGCGGCTGGTAGAAGCCATTGAACGAGCTCCTGCACGCACTTCAAAAGTCTTTTTCCGAGCAGACGATGTAGGTGCCGGAAGCCGTGCATTTGAAGCCCTGTGCCGGTTATTCCAACACCACAACGTACCACTAGCCATGAGTGTTGTACCGGCATGGCTGAGTCTGGCCCGCCAGCGTCAGCTGTTTGAGTGCGCCCCCTTGGAAGAACCGCTTTGGGGTTGGCACCAACACGGCTGGCGCCACGTCAACTGGCAACGCTCAGGGAAAAAAGCCGAGTTCGGCGATCATCGTCCCTTTGAAAAGCAGTGGCGAGACATTTGGCAGGGGCGACAGAAGATGCTGAGCGTCTTTCAGGAACATTTCATACCTGTCTTCACCCCTCCCTGGAACAGATTATCGGCTTACACCATTAAGATACTCCAACAACTTGATTTTAGGGCCGTATCCGTTACCAAACCGCTGCCCAAAGGCCAGAATGCCGGCGTCGGTCTCAAGAATCTAAGGGTTCAAGTTGATCTGCACACCAGGAAAGGAAAAGATAGGGAGCTGGATTTCCAGAGCTTACTAGAAGAACTGATGACTGCCCTGGGGCGCAAGGAGCCTTCAGGAATTGTCATTCACCATCAGCGAATGACCCCATTTGCATTTCGGTTTCTGGACAAGCTCCTTCATCTTTTAGAAGATCATAGACAGGTTGCGTTTTTGAGTTTGCGAGAAATGTTTGAAGAGGAAGATGAATAACCGACCTGCACTTGTTTATGCTGATGTTAGTGGGAACATCTTTGACTTTCCCAATCTTGAAATGGTAGGCAGCAGCGGCGGAAGATGGCAGAGACTGGACGCCGGGGACTACATCCCACTACCCGAAGGCAGCGAACTTTTTCTGCTCCCCGGCAGACTCCCGGTCGGATTTAATCGCAAAAACAAGAGATTTCGAGTCCTTTCGCAAGATCCTTTTGACAGTCGTCAACAGGTGCAAGCTGTGGCGGCCTTTGTGGCACCCGCGCACACACAGATCTTGTCCGCAGCCTTCCAAAAACTACCCGGGGCACCCCTTCTTCCGCTTTTTGCCTATACATCAGTAGGTTGGCAAAACGGGCGGTTTGTTGTGGCCGGATTGAGGGTAGATGAAGACGAACGGCAGGATTTCCGACACTTCGATCCTCAGCAGATAGAACTTAACGCACGTCGCCGCATGTCCCAAGAATCTGAGAACCGGCTAGTGCAACATCTCGGAAAATGTGCCCTCGCCTATGGGTGCCCTGCTGCCAGGAACCTCTTCATGAATCGCTGGGAAGCTCCCTTGCCTACCTCCCCTGTGTGCAATGCGAGCTGTCTCGGCTGCATCAGCCTTCAGCATCACGCAGAGCTTTGCGCCACGCAGGATCGTATAAGCTTTGTGCCAACGCCGGAAGAACTTCTCGGAGTTGCCGGTCCCCATCTGCTCCAGGCTGCAAGAGCCGTGGTCAGCTTCGGCCAGGGATGTGAAGGAGAGCCATTGCTGCAGTTTGATACTCTTCAGCAAGCGATTCAACTGATGAGACAAACAACAAGGCGTGGAACAATAAACCTTAACACTAACGCCAGCCTGCCCGAAGCCGTCAAGAAACTTCGCAGCGCCGGCCTGGATAGTGTGCGAGTGAGTCTAAACAGTTGCCAGGCAGAGTTCTACAAAGCCTATTACCGACCCAGGGGATACACTTTCGAAGACGTTAAG
>JAVEVM010000361.1:0-4826 GCA_034005055.1 Desulforhabdus sp.
TGCTGCAGCAGCAAGATCTTGACCTGTTGGGAGTCTTCTTCTCTACTCCGTTTTTCGGACCGACTAAAGGTGTGGATTACGAACATTTGCTCGGTATACCCGTGAGGATTATTGACATTGGAGATAAGCACCTGGAAATGTTGAAGAGGCCGGTTTATGGCTATGGCAGCCAGATGAACCCTTGCATTGACTGTCATGCTTTGATGTTAAGAGAGGCAGGCAGGATGATGGAGTCTGAAGGAGCCGGGTTTCTCTTTACTGGTGAAGTTCTGGGGCAGCGTCCTATGAGTCAGAGGAGAGATTCTCTGCGAAGCGTCGAAAAATTGTCCGGGTATCCCGGTCGCGTCTTGCGGCCTTTGAGCGCCAGGCTGTTAGCTCCGACCCGGATGGAAATAGAGGGGTCGGTAGACCGAAGCAAGCTTCTGGATATTCAGGGGCGTTCCCGCAAACGCCAAATTGCCTTGGCCGAGCAGTTCGGCATAACGGATTATCCTCAGCCTGGCGGCGGGTGCGTGCTGACCAAACATGGATTTGGGAAAAAGCTCAGGGCTTTGTTCGACCTGTATGCGCAAGCCGGTGTTCGTGAAGCCCAGGCGATCGGCTGTGGCCGTCTGCTTCGACTACCTGGTTCGCACTTGTACGTGATTGGTCGCAATCATGCGGATAACGAAGAATTGGAGAAGCTCGCCGGTAGTCGGGAATATTTGCTTCGAGTCGTCGATTATCCCGGCCCACGTGGGCTATTGTTCTTTTCTGCTGAAGTCGAACAGGAGTTGAGCCTGGCGGCGATGGTCTTAGCTTCCTACAGTGATGCACCAAAAGGTCGGGAAATCGAAATAGCATGGAGCAGGGCGGGCAGGTTCGGAACATTTAAGCAGCCGGTAGTGGACCGGTCAAATTTTCAGCAGTATTTGATCTGAACTTGGGCGCTGATTTCCGGCACACCACCTATGGGATATTGTAGCCCTTTTCCCGAGCATACTCGGAATGCTCCCGTAAGGGGCATTCTGCGCATTTAGGCCTCTGCGCAAGACAGATTCTTCGCCCGTGTTGAATGAGTTGATGGGAAAAAAGAATCCAGCGGCTTGTGGGGATCAGCTTCACAAGATCTTTTTCTATTTTTCCCGGGTCCCGATGAGTGGTTAATCCCAATCTTTGAGCTACTCGCCCCACGTGGGTGTCGACCGCGATCCCCGGTATCTGGTATGCATTGGCGAGGATCACGTTGGCGCTCTTTCGTCCGATTCCTGGAAGTTGGACAAGTGTAGCGAAATCGGCCGGTACCTGGCCCGAAAAACGTTCAACAAGAATGCGGCAACATTCCCGGATATTCTTTGCTTTATTACGGAAAAAGCCTGTTGGTCTTATTCTAGCTTCAAGTTCGGATAATTTTGCCGTCGCAAAGGATTCGGCTCCCGGGTACCTTTTGAAAAGACCCGGTGTTATCTGGTTTACACGCTCATCGGTGCATTGTGCGGAAAGAATGGTGGCGACCAGCAGTTCCAGAGGATTGGAAAAATTCAGCGTACATTTTGCTTCGGGGTAATGTCGGTCCAGAACCGGCAGAATTGCTTCAACCTTTTCCGCCGGGGTCAGGCGCAAAGTATGTTCCATGTGCTTGTGGGTGCTCTCCTCGCTTGACTCCTAAGGACCTATAATTTTAGTATAAAATTATTCGTCGTTTTGGTGTTCTCTGACAAATTTCCCATTGGATTTCAAGCAAAAAGATTTTATATTTATATAAATTGCAATTGTATTTGAATGTTTATGGGTACCGATGATATGCATCGGAGGGCGATCTGTATTTTTGTTGACTTAACAATGAGGTGGAAATGAAGTACCTGGAGGCGTTCCGTAACAAAATGCTCAGAGATGAGAGAAAGCCAATGCGAACTCATATTATCATTTGCCCTTTCTGCGAAAACGGCCATCCTGTTCCCATGGATTTTGACGCTATACATCGGTGCAGTTGTGGAGCTTGTTACAAAGTATGTGGAAACCAGTCGTTGGAAACTGGAGTTGGGGACATCGCTGAGGAGTTATGGAGCGCAGAAGAATTGGATTTCATACGATCGATCCCTGTCGATTTCTGTAATGTTGTGATCGAGAAGGATTTTGACCGTCTGCTTGCGCTGAAGCAAAATTCCGATCAAGAGGTAGTCGAACGCTTCTGCAAATATGACCTGGACAATCACTTGAATCTTATTTGGGTGAAGAGGCTGTTTTAGGAGCTCAGTTTCTCAGTTTCCGTAATTATTCGACATTCAATGCTCAGCGGCATATTCTTTATGCCGTTGGGACAAACGAGCCCGGGGGGTGTGATCGCGCGGGGTGATAGCTCGATTGGATGAGTCGCTGCAAAGTCATCTTCACACTCAATATCAGACTATCCGCGCTAATATCTTATTGACAGATCAAGTCGGATGGCTTAGAAGGGGGTACAAGGGCTAAATTATATAATATGGGTGTGTTTTTTTTATCAAAAGAGGAGGGAAAGATGAACGGTAATGTGAGGAAAGGATTTATTTTTACAGTTATCATTGCCTTAGCGTTTCTTTTAGGGGCTCCCCTGGCTTCGGCAAAGCTAGTTCCCAAAGTAGACAATTTCATCGTACTTCAAGATCAATCCGGCTCCATGTATATGATATATGGAGGCGGGCAGGTAGTCCCGAGCAGGATTGCAGACGGTGGCCTCGAGCTGCAAAAAACCAAAATGGCCATGTCCAAAAATGTTTTGTTGGGCATGAACGAGCTGATCCCGGAGCTGGGTTACCAGGGCGGTATTTATCTGGCGGCTCCATTTGAGCAAGTTCTTCCCCCGACGGTGTACGAAAAGGGAAGATTTGGTGATGCCGTCAGAACAATCCCTGACAAGCAGGAAATTTATGGTCGCAGAACTCCTTTGGGCATGGGAATTCACAACCTCGATCCAGTGCTCGCAGGGTTGAGCGGCAGGACGGCCATTATCCTGATTTCAGACGGCAAAGAAAACATGTGCACTAATCCGGTGCTGGAAGCTAAGGCGCTGGTCGACAAGTACAACGTCTGCTTCCATGTGATTTCTGTAGCCGACGATAAGGAAGGGGCTGCCATTCTTCAGCAGATCAGCGCTCTTGGCGATTGTTGCGAAGCTACCGCAGTAGATTTGCTGAGCGATCCCGTAAAGATGGAAGAATACGTAAAATGCGTATTCTATGAAGAAGTTCCCGATGAGGAAGTTATTGTTCTGCGTGGTATCCATTTCGACTTCGACAAATCCAACATCAAATCTGAATGGGTGCCTGTGCTGGAAGAGGCGGTTGCCATTTTGAAAGACAATCCGCAAATCAACATCGTGATTGAAGGACATACCGATGCTATCGGTACGGACGCCTACAATCAAGGCCTGTCGGAAAGACGTGCAAGGTCCGTGTACAACTTCTTCCGCCAGAGCGGTATTGCCAGCGGCCGCATGCAGACGGTAGGTTATGGCGAGTCGAACCCGATAGCGCCCAATACCAATCCTGACGGATCTGACAATCCCGAAGGGCGTGCGCTCAATCGCCGCGTCGAGCTCAAAGTAGTTCAATAGCGAATAGGACTTAAGAGGGGCCACAAGCATCATGCTTGTGGCCCCAAGCATTTTAGGCGAGTGACAAGATGAGAAAACAGCAAATGATCTACTCCTCGGGTTGGTTCAATTTGAGGCTGTTGTTCGGCCTTTCAATAGGTATGCTGGTGTGGGGGCTGGTGCTTTCTTTACCTATCTACGCAGCGGCTATAGAAGATTCGGATGTTGAAAAGGCCTTCGTGAAGTTTCAACAGGAGTGGATCGAGAAGTTAAATCAGCATGGTAAGTACGGCAAGAAGCATATAGAAGTCAAGGAAGACAAGGATCACAAAGGCTACATCGCCAGTTATCTTGAACTGAGTGATCCGTTTGAATACAGAATCAAGAAGACAGGTCAGAAGGGTTCCCCGTACGTTGGCGTAATGCGGTATAAAAGAATGGAGTATTCCAGCACTGGAAAGACGCGCGAAGAGGCGTCAAATGGGCAATTCCAGTGCAAGCGCCAATTGACGGTGACGGAAATCTTCCGGTTTTCCGGTGGCAAGTGGGTCTACTAACCCCATCCGTCCCTTGCTTCGGCTGAAATGCTTGTTTGATAACAATGCTCCTTCCACCCTGACTCGGGGTGGCGGCTGCTTCTTCCGGGTGGTAGGAGCTTAATTCTTCATTGTACTCTCTCTCCGCTTGTGTTCAGTTGCAGGGTTCCCCAATCATTCCATCTTGCAGATAGAATCGGCTCGTTTCACCAACGTAAAACCCATTCTAATACAAATGAGCTTGGCTTCATAATCAATGGTCGAAAAAGCGGCCAATGCATGGTGTATTCAGCCACCACCAGCGCCAGGATCACCAATTTGCCCAGGAAATCGACCGAGAATTGCTGATCGAGTGACAGTTGGAATGGGCAAACAAGGGCTCTGCCGAGTGCGAGTGGCGGGATAGGGATCATCAGGTTGGCAAATGCTATTTGAATGTTGATGGCGATTGCCACCTCCAAGAGCGAGAACGGCAACATTAAATAAAGAGTGCTTAGGATGCCCACCAATGCAAAATTAGCAACAACGCCGGATAGCGGAATAAAACATGCTGCCAGCGGTGAGGTTGGAAAATAACCCGGTACTTCAACTCGCCTTTTGCTCCATCCCCAGCCTGCAAGTATGAGCACGGGAATACCCCAGAGATCAAGGTGATTGAGAGGATTTACTTCATATTTTATGGGGGTACGTTTGGAAAGATCTTCAAACAGGTGAACGAAATACTCCTGGGCATCGCCTTG
>JAVEVM010000362.1:0-4825 GCA_034005055.1 Desulforhabdus sp.
AATTTCAATTTCTTTCTCATGGCATTGGTTAATCAGCTTCACGACCTGATCCGAATTGCTCAAAAAGCTGTTAAGCAAGGCGGCCATGAATTCGACCGGATAGTGAGCCTTCAAGTATGCCGTCTGATAGGCGATTAGAGCGTAAGCGGCACTATGCGACTTATTGAAACCGTAGCCGGCGAATTTTTCCATCAAGTCGAAGATGTGGTTTGCCTTCGCCAAGTCGATCTGATTTGCTTTTGCCCCGGATAGAAAGCGGTCTCTTTGCTGCGCCATCACCTCCGGAATTTTCTTGCCCATCGCTCTGCGCAAAATATCGGCTTCTCCCAATGTGTAGCTTGCCAAAACACTGGCAATTTTCATGACCTGTTCCTGGTAGAGGATCACTCCGTGGGTTGGCTCGAGGATTGGGCGCAACGCTTCAACATCGTAAGTGATCTCCATCTGGCCGTGCTTTCCGCGGATATAGTTCTCCACCATGCCGCTTTCCAGAGGGCCGGGCCGGTACAATGCCACCAGGGCCACTATGTCCGCAAAATTCTCCGGTCGCAGCCGCACCATTATGTCCCTCATGCCGGAGCTTTCCAGCTGGAAGACTCCCGTTGTGTCGGCGCGGCTGAGCAGAGCATAAGTTTCGGGGTCGTCCAGAGGAATTTCTTCTATATTGAGCTCAACGCCATGGTTCAGGCGAATCAGGTGAACGGCGTTATTGATAACGGTGAGGTTTCTCAAGCCAAGAAAATCGAATTTTATCAGTCCTGCTTTCTCCACATATTTCATGGAGTACTGGGTGACCACTTCACCATCCTGACCCCGATAGAGCGGCATGTATTCCACGATGGGCTTATCGCCGATCACCACTCCGGCGGCGTGCGTGGATGCATGGCGGGTAAGGCCTTCAAGTGCAAAGGCAATCTCAAAGAGCTCTTTGATCTGTGGGTTGTCCCGCTGCTGTTCGGCCAGTCTGGGTTCTATCTGGAATGCTTTTTCGAGGGTCATGCCGAGTGCTGACGGGATTAGCTTGGCAATGCGATCGACTTCGTTGTACGGCATGGCCAGGGCGCGGCCCACATCCCGAATTACAGCCCTGGCCTGCATTGTCCCAAATGTAGTGATTTGAGCCACCCGGTCCTTACCGTATTTTTCGGCAACATAATGGAGAACTTGTTCGCGGCCGTGAATGCAGAAATCGACGTCGATATCCGGCAAGCTGATGCGCTCTACATTGAGGAAGCGCTCGAAGATCAGCCCGTGCTCGATCGGATCTAGATCCGTAATGCCCATCACATAGGCCACCAGGCTTCCTGCGGCGGAACCGCGACCGGGCCCCACCGGAATGCCGTGATTCTTGCCGTAATTGATAAAATCGGCAACGATTAGAAAATAGGCCGAAAAGCCCATCTTTCGAATGACATCGATTTCGTAGCGAAGCCGCTCTTCATATTCAGCCTGCTTGGCGTCATCGAAATCCGTTGTTCTTCTGCGAATCTGTTTCAGCCGCTTGTCAAATCCTTCGCGCACCGTCTGCTCGAAGCGATCGTCAACGCTTTCACCGGGTGCGAGAGGAAAGATGGGGAAATGGTTCTTGCCGATCTCTATTTCCACCTGGCACCGATCCGCAATCAAACATGTATTTTGCAGTGCTTCGGGCACCTGAGCGAATTCCTTCGCCATTTCCTCAGGCGACTTGAAGTAGAGTTGATCGGTTTGAAACTTCATTCGTTTTTCATCAAGAATGGTTTTTCCAGTCTGGATGCAAAGGAGTATCTCGTGAGCCCGGGAATCGCTGCGGCGCAGATAATGACAGTCGTTGGTTGCGACCAGGGGCAGATCCAGATCGCGTCCCAGGCGGATGAGCCCCTCGTTTACCAGAGTCTGCTCGGGAATGCCGTTGGCCTGAATTTCCAGATAGAAATTACCCGGGCCGAAAATCTCTGCATATTCCAGTGCAACAATTCTGGCAGTCTGCTCCTGATTGCGCAGCAGCAGCGTGGGGATTTCACCTTTGAGGCAGGCGGAGAGCCCGATCAGGCCTTGCCGATATTGCTTCAACAGTGCTTTGTCGATGCGCGGTTTGTAGTAAAAACCTTCAAGGTAGGCCATGCTGACCAGTTTCATAAGGTTCTGGTAACCCTCTCGGTTTTCTGCCAGCAAAAGCAGATGATAGCTTCGATCTTCATCTCCGTTGCCGCTGTTTTCCGCTTTGCCCTGTCGATCGAAGCGGCTCTTAGGGGCCAGATAGACCTCACATCCGATTATCGGCTTTATACCGTCTTTTTTCGCCTTTTCGTAGAGCTCCAGAGCGCCGAACATCGTTCCGTGATCGGTAACGGCCACAGCCGGCATATTGTAGCTGCGAGCCGTATCCAGAAGATCCTGCAATCTTATGGCGCCATCCAGCAGGCTGTATTGGGTGTGGACGTGCAGATGGACAAAAGGCGTCATTTTCCCCTCTCAGGTTTTGATTTTGCGACCGGTGGTCGATCGAAGTTGAAAAGGTCATAGGGTTGATCGGCCCTAAGCCGTTTGAAGCCACTCAAGAGCTGTTCAAAATTATGGGCCTGGTCGTGAGGTCCGTCGCTAAGATCGAGCATGAAATGACGAAAACCGTAGGAGCGCAAGGTGGGGATCTTTTCCATCCAGTTGACCGGTCGATCGGCATAGATGAACGCGTATTCGGATCTCTTGCGGTAAAAGTAATGTTCTCTGCGCGGGGTGGTAAAGGCCTTGCCCTCCAACAACTTCGGGATGAGCCTTGAAGAAAAAAGTGGAGGCCATGCGTAGACGGTGATTATGGGCAAAGTGGCCGTCGGACCTCGACCGATAATGCGAGCCTCTTCGTTGGTGATTTCCAAAGACATGACCGACCACTGGCATCCTGCCTCAGCCATCGCCGCCAGCGCGGCAGGATTCCTCAAGTTGAACCGATAGCCGGCGATCAACCTCATCCTGCCGGCATCGGGGAAGAGCTCGAACTGTCCCCAATTGTTGACTTCCCATGTCCGGAACCCCTTACTCCGATACCAGTCGATGGCAGGACGGTAGTAGTCCAGTTCCTTTTCGCTGATTAGCGGTGGAATGGACCACACCAAACGACTCTTCTGCGCTGGAATTAATCTTCTTCGCGCCAGTTTTTCCAGATTGGCCCGGCTGGCGGTCAGGAAGACCTGGTTAGCGGGCGACTGGAATGCTGCCGTGAGATCACTGGTACGATCGATTTTCACAATCAATGTTTCGGTTGTCGGACGCTTCAATTTTTGGCTCGGCCACTCTTCCCAGACCTTGCTCGAGTGAGGGAATTTTGCCCGGAAGCGTACTCCACCGCCGGTTTCTCTGTTTGCCTTCTGCCCCCTGCCGCCTATCTCCCGGCGAATTTCCAGCCAGCCTTTTCCTTTCGAGCTAACCTTGGTACCAACCCGAAAAAGCCGCTCCCCTGGCTGGAATTTCCCTTTTGCAGGAATAATGACGATGGTTCCGGCTTTCGCGATAGTCAAAGGTTCTTGGTCAGAGGAGAAAAGCTCGGTGATGGTAAAAGCCGACTTTTCTTTGCCTTCCATTGACTCTGGCCGCAGCCTGTCACCGGGCTGAAGATCGTGACGCAGGCCCACAGTCAACTGAAGGCGGTCAATTGCCTTCACGGTGCCTATCCACAGGCCGCTGGAGCCTGAACGATGCGGTGTCAGCACTTCCTCGCTGCCGCTACCGGTCAGAAAGCCGGCGGTGAGTCGGCGGGCCGGTGCCTGGGCGAGCCATTCCTGTGCCTGTGCGACGGCTTCGCTTTCACGTTCCAGTGGGGCATCCAGAACCGATCGATATGCTCTTACGACTTTCCCGATGTAGTCGGCTGATTTCATACGTCCTTCGATCTTGAAGGCGGCCAGCCGCATTCTTTTCAAGTGCGGCAGCAGGGGCAGCGCGCATAAGTCGTTGCAGGAGAGGAAAAACCCTTCTTTACGGCCCTGTCTGAAGCGCAGGCGGCAGGGTTGGACACAACGTCCCTGCAATCCGCTTTGCCCGCCACGAAAACTGCTTGCCATACAAAGCCCCGAATAGGAATAGCACAAGGCGCCGTGTACAAATACTTCCAGCTCTATTCGACTTTTGTCCGCTATTTTTTTGATTTCCTGCAAGCTCAATTCCCGAGCCAAAACCACCCGTTTTGCCCCAAGTCTTTCAAGCTGGTTGACCCCTGCATGATTGTGAATGGTCATGAGGGTGCTCGCATGGAGCCGCAAATTGGGAAAGTAGTGCCGTGCAAGGTAAAATACGGCAGGATCCTGAACTATGAGTGCATCTGCTTTGAGATCCGATAAAGCCTGCAGTATGTCCAAAGTCTCATCGACTTGCACGGCTGTGATCAGACTGTTCAGGGTTACGTGGACTTTTTGTTGATATTTGTGGGCATACGGAATAAGCAGGGAGAGCTCCTGCAAGGTAAAATTCGTCGCCTGGGCTCTTGCGCTCAATTGCTTTAGGCCCAGATAAACGGCATCGGCGCCGTTCTCCAAGGCGGCGAAAAAGCTTTCAATGTGCCCGGCAGGGGCCAATAGCTCGATGGGCTTTGTCACGAATTAGAGTCCGAATAACTTTCTGGATGGGTATGCAATTTAGGTCAAATACGAATACCTGATGAGAGACCCAAGCAACATCAAAATTTAAAATCAAGTCCAGAGCCCAATCTACGGTCGATTCGGGCATTCAACCCTTCATTGGGCTTTGAAGACTCTGGCAAAGATTGTATCAACGTGCTTCAGGTGATTATTGTGATGAACGTGTGTCCCTATTTCTTCGTCGATCTGGTGGTTTGTTATTTATTCATCGCTTT
>JAVEVM010000363.1:0-4807 GCA_034005055.1 Desulforhabdus sp.
AGTCTTTTGCCGCTCGCTTTCAGCCTTTTCCTCGTTTTTCAGGCGGTTTTGCTTCTGTTCCAGCCACGAGCTGTAATTCCCTTGCCAGGGAATCCCCTGCCCCCGGTCCAATTCCAGTATCCAGCCCGCAACATTATCGAGGAAATAGCGGTCGTGGGTAACGGCAATGATAGTCCCCGGATAGCGCTGCAGATGATGTTCGAGCCAGGCCACCGATTCGGCATCCAGGTGGTTGGTCGGTTCATCCAGCAAGAGGATATCCGGCTGCTGCAGCAACAACTTGCACAAGGCTACCCGTCGCTTTTCTCCACCGGAGAGAACCCGAACCGGAGTATCGCCGGGTGGACAGCGCAACGCATCCATCGCCATCTCCAGGCGCGAATCAAGGTTCCATGCGTCCAGGGCGTCAAGTTTCTCCTGTACCTCGCCCTGTTGCTCGATCAGGCTATTCATCTCATCATCGCTCATGGGTTCAGCGAATTTTTCATTGATCAGATTGAATTGCTGAAGCAGGTCCACCACTTCCTGCATCGCCTCTTCGACGACTTGTCGCACGGTTTTGGTCTCATCGAGGCGGGGCTCCTGCTCCAAAAAACCGACCGAATGACCGGGAGAAAGAACGGTTTTGCCGTTAAAATCCTTATCGACTCCGGCCAAAATGCGCAGCAGAGAGCTTTTGCCTGATCCATTAAGTCCGATTACGCCGATTTTGGCTCCGTAGAAATAAGAAAGATAAATGTCTTTCAGGACCGGTTTCTTGTCATAGTATTTACTTACACCGATCATGGAATAAATCACTTTGTTTGGTTCGGTACTCATGCGGTCAACATCCTCCTTGCTGGACTTTTGAGCATAACTTGCGTGCTCGAAATTAACATCTGACTCAGGATTCTTCAACGGGTTCAGGTTTTGTCGAGAGTTTTATTTCATCCTTGTTGACTGTTATGGCGTTTTCTTCTTCGCCAAAGGATGATATGTCCTGAGGCTGGTGACATTCGACAAAAATCGCAGGTGATGAAAATTATGTTCCGGACAAAATCAGATTGGCTTCCCGTCGTCAGTCTCTCCCTGGCCATGGTACTGTGGGCCGTCTCATTTATCGCCGTGAAGCTGGCAGTCAACGTCTACGATCCTTTTTTTGTCGTTTTCGGGCGCATGATTGTGGCCGTCCTTTGCTTCCTGTTATTGATCGGGAAATTGAGAGGCAATACTTATCGGGTGGGGGACCTGAAATACATCTTATTTATGCTCCTTTGCGAGCCATGTCTTTATTTTATTTTCGAAGCCAAAGCCATTCAAAACACGACTGCATCACAGGCGGGAATGATCACTGCCATACTGCCGCTCATGGTTGCCATCGCTGCCCGTATTTTCCTGCGTGAGACCATCAGCAGAAGGACGCTCTCCGGCTTTGTTCTCGCCGTTTTGGGTGTTTGTTGGCTCAGCTTGGGTAGCGAGCCTTCGCAGAGCTCCCCCGATCCCGCCCTGGGGAACCTTCTGCAGTTCATTGCGATGGGCTGTGCCACCGGTTATATAATCGCTTTAAAACGGCTCAGTGAGCGTTATCGGCCGCTTTTTCTTACCGCATTACAGGCATTGGCCGGCAGTCTTTTCTTTCTGCCATTCCTGTTGCTCAGGCCTTCCAGCCTCCCCACTCATTTCGATGCCACTCCTCTCCTGAGCATCCTTTTCCTAGGGGTTTTCGTAACGTTTGGAGCCTATGGGTTGTACAATTACGGAGTGAGCCGCATTGCCGCAAATCAGGCCGCCGCCTTCGTCAATCTCATTCCCGTCTTTACCGTCATGCTGGGATGGGCGATCCTTGGGGAACAGTTGACGGGCAGCCAATACATTGCCTGCGCTCTCGTTTTCTTGGGTGTCTTTTTAAGTCAAGAGAAGATCGAGCGTGCACCCATTCTGCTCCCGGAGCTTGCACACGCGCAGGCGAGAGCTTCCTACGCGCAGCATACAGCGGCCTCCACGCGGCAAAACTGATCGTTCGACAGCCCTCAAGCTTTCCTTGAAAGGTTCTCGGGCTTAATACGTATAGATGCAATGAGGGAAGATGTCAGCTGGGATCGGGCCTATGGTATCTAACCTGAAGACGCTCTATAAATTTTTCCAGGTCGTTTTTCTCACCTTCTTTATAGTCTGCCGGGTATAGAAGAGCGGACATGTAAAAAGAGCTGGACAGGCTCAGTGCCGGCTCCGCTCTTTTGGCGAATGTGGCTGCTTCTGCCCGAATCTCCTCGGCAGCCTTTCTTTCCAGTCCTTCCAGTAGCGGCTCCAAGGTCTCCGGCAGGTCCATCAGAAGCAATGTCTTTTCGTTCAGCTTTTTACGGTACACGGCGGTGTCGTTTGATTCGAGCAAGGCTTTATGGGCTTCGGCTTCGAGCGATCTGATTTCCGCCGCGATCTTTCGAAGGGCATCCAGAACTGCGGAAAACTGCTGTTGGTCTTTGTTGCTCATACTGCCTCGCGATCAGAAAAACTGAGCAAAACGGAGACGACACCTATTTTTCATAACTGATCCGGTATATGGCGCCGGCTCGGTCGTCCGACACCAAAAGGGCTCCATCCGGCATCTGCAGTATGTCGACCGGTCGTCCCCACGCTTTGAGCCCCTGCAGCCAGCCTTCGGCAAAAACTTCATAACTGATCGCTTTCTGTCCCTGCAGGCGGACCAGAGTTATCCTGTAGCCGATCGGCACCGAGCGGTTCCATGAGCCATGTTCAGCGATGAAGATCTGATTTCGGTATTCTTCGGGAAACATGTCTCCCGTATAGAATTTCATTCCCAGAGCAGCCACATGAGGACCCAGATTGATTGCCGGGAGCGCGAATTCCTTGCAGCTACGTCTATTGCCAAACTCCGGGTCCGGGATGTCGCCCGCGTGGCAGTAAGGAAATCCAAAGTGAAGACCTTTCTCGGGAGCCCGGTGCAGAGTATCGGGAGGCAAGTCGTCTCCCATCCAGTCCCGACCATTGTTGGTGAGCCACAACTCTTTTGTCTGCGGGTGCCAATCGAAACCTACGGTATTGCGTATGCCGCGAGCAAAGATCTCAAGCCGGCTGCCGTCCGGCTGCATGCGCATGATGGAGGCATAGCGCGGATCATTCGATTCACAAATGTTGCAGGGTGCACCAACCGGGACATACAGCATCCCATCGGGCCCGAAGGCGATATACTTCCAGCCGTGGCTCTTGTCGGAAGGAAAGGACGCGTTGACGACATGCGGCTCGGAAGGCGACTTGAGCTGCTTTTCAATGTCAACGAAGCGCAGCACTCGGCTTACTTCGGATACATACAGTGCCCCGTCTCGGTAGGCCACCCCGTTGGGCATATTCAGGCCCTGAGCGATGGTGATCACCTCATCGGCTTTCCTGTCGTTGTTCCGATCCACGACGGCATAGACTTTTCCTTCCGTTCGAGTACCGACAAAAAGCACCCCTTGTTCGCCCAAAGCCATTGAACGAGCGTTGGGTAGACCGTCCGTATAGAGCTCGATCTTGAATCCTTCAGGCATTTTGATCTTATCCAGTTCAATCCCACGGGTAGGCAGAGCGGGAATGCAGGAACAGAGTACTAAAACTGCCAGTAACACAGAAGTCCTTTTCCATTCTTTCATGTCTCACCCTCCAGGAGCGCCCCATAGGAACGGGTACTCTATTGCTTTCTTTGTTGTCTTCTAAGGTGGACAACGCGCAGCCCGATCATTACCGTAAGCACCATCCACCCTAGCGGGTAGCTCGTGACGCCTCTAATAAAGGCAGCAAGAACGCCGGCCAGCAACAGCACCAGAAAAATCAGCACAGGGTCTTTCAGGTATTCTTTGATGCAGTCAATGTCACACATGGCTTCTCTTCGTCTTTCTTCTGCCGGGGCAATTTCAGATAACGGGTGAGCACCGCCCCGACTGACATGAGCGTTCCCGTAAGCGCGATGCCTGTAGCAAACGACCCGGCGTTCCCTGCCACACCTATCAGGGTAGGAATGACGCCGGCGCCCACCAGGAAAGATAAAGGTATAGTGAAGGAGACCACCACATTGCGCGCGCCTGCCGGACCGATTGAAGAGAGAGCGGCCAAAGCCGGTGGGAAAAAGCAAACCGCCAGCATGGGTTGAAGAAAAAGAACAAATACAATCCACCAGCCTGGAACGATCCCCAGCAAAATTGTCGAAAATCCGGTACAAAGAAGAGCATATTTCATGGCTCTCTCAGTACCGAACCGGTCGGCCACCCAGCCGCTCAGCAGCGCCACAAAAATCGGAGCGATCCGTGAAACGGCAACAATGCTGTTGGTCCAAGCCAGATCCATCCCTCGTTCGCTCGTCAGATAGAGGGGCAGCATTGCATACAATCCCATAGTTCCGGCAATGCCAAGGCTGAACAAAACCATCATGATCCACAAATCCTGCTGCCGGCAAAGCACCCGCAACGATTTCAAAGCAGGGGCTTGTCCGTGGAAATTGCCTCCCCGTCCGAACAGCGCAAAAGCAGTCCCGATGAACAACGAGCTCGCTCCAACGAGCGCCAGCACGGCACGCCAGGAAAACCATCGTAAGAGAGCTTCCGCCACTAATGGCGCCAGTACAAAAGCGAGATTGGGAGCAAGCTCGTGCACGGCGATCGCTTTTCCCCAATGTTGAAAGGAAACCAATGAGGTCAAAGTTGCAATGCCGGAAGGAAGATAGAGTCCGGTTGCCATTCCGACAACCAGCAGGCCGGCGCTCATTCCGATCATGTTCTTGCACAAGGAGGTGGCAAGGTAGGCCAATCCCATCAATATCGTCGACAAAATAATG
>JAVEVM010000364.1:0-4807 GCA_034005055.1 Desulforhabdus sp.
AAGGCCGCGCCATCGTCTTGAAAAAGACTCGATCGGGCGAGAAAGACCTCATCGCCCATCTGCTTCTTGAAAACGGCGAGAAGCGCATGTTGCGGCTGCATGGCATCCTCGCCTCAAAGAATCGAAGCCCTTTAATCGCCGAACCGGGCGCTCTCATTGAAGTCGATTATTATGAAAGCCAGAAAGAAGAGCTGTCGCTGCGCGAAGGCGTCGTCATCACGCGATACGACGCTCTGAAGTCGGACTATCGCAATCAGGATCTGCTCTCGAAGATACTCACGCTGGGCAGCCTCGCCGGCTCGGGCGCCCCTGATCCGGCCGCCTTCTTGCTTCTGCGCTCAGCCCTTGAGTTCGCCGAAGCATCGATTGCCGGCGCAGAGCTCGATACGCATCAGGCCGAGGCCTTCTTGATGTTCCTCTGCGTGCGGGCCCTTGATCTGATGGGGCTTCTCGGCGACACGGCGCATTGTGCTCAGTGTGAACGTCCGCTTCAGGGTCGGGCCCTCTTCGGCGAAGGCGCCTTCTTTATCTGTGAGAATTGTAACTCCCTCGCCGACACTGCCGGCTTCCAGAGCTCGCTTGAAGTGGCAAACAAGCAGGCCCGGCGCTACAGAGACATACGAACGCATGTCGAAGGCCTTGAAGCGCCCGTCTTTCAACAACTGAAAAGCGGATTACAGCGAGCGCTGCGCTTCTCAGTTCCGCAACCGCCTGAGGTGTTCGGGTGATGGGGGGGGAGATCGATAGAAATGCGCTGTCATTAATAATGTTTACAATCCGAAAAAATCAAGTAATTTGAGTAACCAGCCTAGCTTTCTATATTTCCTGCCAAGATATTCGAGGAAAGTCACGAATGGTGACTGTTCCATACGAGTCTTCAAATCCAGTGCTGCTCGCTCCTCTTCTGAACGAATGGACCGACGCCGATATGTCTCTGCCAGACGCAAAGATTGTTCGGCTTCTTGTGACTTCGCTGACAGGGCGGCCTCAAGTGAGGCCTTCTCGCCTACAAGGTCAGCGACAAATTTAGAATTTAATCGCTCTACCGCTGCGATCATATCCTCTTGTCTTGTCCTGCGACCTTCAGGGAGGTTGCCTTCGTTGCGCAAAAATATGTAGGGCGTTCTCCATGCCCGTGGGATTGGACTAGCAACTATCTTTTCTCGGTAGCTCTTAAAAATAAGCTGTGCAGATGTGTCCTGGAAATATGGTACTGCATCTGCAACATAAGACCATACTTTTGGCAAAAAAGCAGCCGGTTCGGCGAGCTTCCCCTCTACCCATAGCAGGAGGGTCATTTTCGTCAAATGTACGACAGCAGAATGAGTATTCAGGAGAGATCTAGTATCTGGTTCATTCTGATACCAAAACAACAGGCCGTTATCTGCTGTTAAGAAAACGCCCTCTCGCTGAATTGCCTGAACCTCAGTTACCGCGCCGGAGTACATAAGGGCATTCACGTCATGCTCAACAGAGCCGCGCACTTTCCCGTTGCCAGTCTCCTTTCGAAACCTGCTAAGAGAATCAATAAGATCCTTCTTTTTCTTCGATAAGGACACCGGATCCTTGGCCTTGGTAGAGTATGACGCAATGTCTATGGAGAGACCTATGCTGGCGAACTTATTGCGCACGGCTTCTTCTGTATTCCCTACGATCAATGCCGCTGGACCAGGATATTGTTCAACAAAAGCCCCAACGTCAGCATTTGGCGGTTGGCGGACTACATTGGCCACTTCCGCCAATGTAATATCAATTATGCTGACTTTTATTTTGTTTTTTATAGCAAAGTGTGCAAATTCCTCCACCATTTTTTGCCTGGCGACTCCATTGATCCCAAAAGCATAAATGACGATGTTTGTGTCGAGAAAAACACGCTTAATATCGGAATCCTGCAATTCAGTCCCAGGTGATGTAAAAAAGGAATACAGCAGAAGAGAAAACAAGAGTTTGTTCAGTGGGCGAACCACATGGGGCTTCGGATTTTGAGAATACAGGCTGTAGATCCAGTCAAAAAATAACTTATCATCCTCGGGAACACTGGGTGGCCTTATTGTGTTGGAGCCCCCAAGTTTCATGATACGATCTCTTACACGCCCCATTACTTCTATGAATTGATTTCGGGACCACCTACACTCTCGAGATACTGTTGAAACGACTCATAGATTGAGAATAAGTCAGCTTCGTACTGACGGTGAAACAGTTCATAATGTTCTGCTATACCGGGCGGGATCTTGTCCACAGTAAGCAATTCATCCTCATAGTATATAAATGATTCACGATTCGAAAGTCGTCGAAGAGCACTATCGATAACGGCAGTAGGAATATCAATCTTGTAATCGGTACAGATTCTTGTTCGCAGATCATTTAACCGCGCTTGGCCGGTCCCCATTTCGATGATGGATTTTCGGATATATGCAGCATAGACTTCGGTTTCATCTACCTTCTTATTGTAGCAGTCTGTCACAAAATAATACTTCTGGTCGTTTGATTCCATATGTATTTCCTTCAATCACATAGTTAACACTAAGTAGTAGCGCACACGTTAGGCCACCTAACAGCGTCCCGGCTCCATTGGATTATCTATGCTCTTCAAGTATTTGAGGCCGAGCGACCAACGGGAGCGCAGCAGGTCGGCCCTCAGTTAATCGCCGTTTGCGCTATATCCCCGGAAGGATTTCGAAGCCAAAAACGTAGAAGTCTGCATCGAATGAAAAAGCTCGGTAGATACCGAAACGTTTCATTGTTGCCGCGCATAGAGCATCATGGAAGCTTAGGCATTGATCGGCATATCGTTGGAGCATGTCAAATGCATCGGCCTCATCCCGTTCCTCAAATTGCACGGTCATTATGTTCTGATTTCCAGACAGGAATTGGAAGACATCTACGGCTGCGGCGTGAGAAATGTCATACCGCATACGCGTGTAGGTCTCATGTTTGGACGCATTCAGAACGACCCAAACAAAATCGCCTTTGGAGGCCTCGAAAAATCGAACCGCTGTCGCGTGGTGTCTATCTCGCCTATTCCTCAGGGCTATGGCTGCAGACGTATCGATCAGGATAGCGCGCTCGTAAAGAGAAGCGCCAATCACGGTTTGGAAGACGCAATCTGGGAAAACCTCGCCTTGACTTCATCAACAGACGAAACCGGTATGATCTGACGAAGCTGACCATCAATCACTCGGTACTGCCCCGGTGGCAGGCTCGTGCTATTGTCGACATCCCGGAGATACTGGACCGTTCCAGAAAAATAGTGCGATTGCTCCTCGGCCGTCGTGTACGCAAAATTCAGGTCGACGAGGTTCATATGGTCACTCCTTTTGGGCTGGTATTATGTGTCCAGCGTTGTTCCTCAATCTCTATGCGGAAATCTCGGGGAAGCCCAGGAATCAAGGGCATCGACTGGCCCGGGGGTAGCTGGACAGTCACATTCGGGGGAAGTTTGGAGGTTTGGTAAATTTTTCCTTTGGTCTCGTTTAAGTAACCCCAATCTCCCGATTCGACGATCCCGCTGATGAAGCGGAAATCCATTGATGGTGCGGTTGGGTTCATGAGTCTCGATATGTAAAGGACGCTTCGCAGGGCAAAATCATCCTCGTACGCGCGGAGAAGGCTGTCAAGCGCCGATTCTAACTCCTCGTCAGCGAATTCCACGAACCCGGAGCCCAACATTTGCTGGGCTTCTTCTCGGCTAAACATGTGCAAGTGCGAATTCGGCTCAATCGTAAGCTTGTCGATGAGCTGGAGCCGCTCATCGCTTCCGCTCGGATGATGCAGTTGGAGCAAACGCTCTGCTAGGCGCCGTATCAGCTTATGCACTCTATGTACATTGCCGAGAGCCAATGGATGGATTTCAGAGGTTAGTCTTTCAAGGAAGGCCTGCAAAAGCATTTGCTTTTCGTTGGAATTATCTGAGCCATTGTTCCCAGTCTGAGCCTTTTCACGGCCAAACTCCAAGAATGCATTCACATCCTCCACACTTATGCCCAAGCGGTTGCCGTTGTTTGTGGGATCGATCGGATTGAACTGATTCCCAGTACTGGGATCAATGGGACTTAATTCCCCAAGGCGGGTCATCACAATGCGACTTGCAGCAAGTGCGAAAAGAGTGCCCGCGCTGTGAGCGCGGAAAGGAACCAGAACTTGGAAGTCCGCATCATACTCGCGCAAGAGAGAAACAATCGGCAAGACAGAATTTGTGTCACCGCCGCGAGTATACAAAAAAATATCAATTCCGGCACTGCCGATGGAGGATTCCTTGAGCACACGGTAAAGAGATTCCTTGACATCAGACTGAAATTGCATGGCCACGCCCGGCAAGGGCGGTACACTCTGCCGATCGAATGTACACAGGGACACAAGTCTCCGACCCCCACGTCTACTCTCTATCTCGCTGATTAGCTTTTTTCGGTCTGCGTATGCCATCTTTTCCTCTGTATAGTTCTTGTCGGCAAGCTATCCATATTGATGAGAGAACCAGAAATGCCGCAGAACTCTAATTCTGCGCTCCCACTCCATCCAGCACTATCCCGTCTCTGATCATACTTCTAAAATCCCCATACGGTCAATTTTAAAAATACTCTAAAAAACTTCACGCCGTAAAAAGTCGCCAACACCGTCGCTCTTTCTCTCCCTCTTCTCTTTCTCCCCACCCCGGCACCCTCCGCCTCTTCTCCGTGCCGCCGTGGTCCACCATCTTCTCTTTCTCCGCGCCCTCAGAGCCCTCCGCGGTTCAATTCCCTCTCTTCCCGAGTTTGAATTGGCCGCACCGCCCTTTACAGAATCATGGCCTCAATCCCGATCTTTCCCT
>JAVEVM010000365.1:0-4793 GCA_034005055.1 Desulforhabdus sp.
TTCAGCCCATTCGTTCCATGCGTTGATAAAGAGGATCTGCTCTTCCCCCGATAGCCGGGTACGTGTCCTGTGGGCAACCTTGCTGAGCCAGCTTTGATACGCTGAGGGAGTCGCCCCGGCGAAAACGTGGGCATTGGCGCTGCGCCGAGCGGTGTTGTCCCACATGGGCATGACGCAGCGAAACCATGTGTAATTGGGCTCATCTTTGGCAAGCATGTTCTGGGCAAGGGTGTTGTAGGAAAAAACCTTGCTCGCCTGAAAAACTTTGGGAAGGAGCGAAAGTCTGTGCAAAAAGGATGACAGACCCTTTTGAAACATTGGTACTCCTGTGCGAGTCGTATCCGGTGCAAATTCAACTGCAGCATCGAAGCCAATCCCATAGGGGTCGATGCCCCGGGTGAAATTTTCTACTCGCGCGAGATAAATTCCGGGCAATCCAGCCTTGGCTACTTCGTCTCGCCAAATTGCCGCAGTTCTGGCCGGATCGGGAAGTAGATTGGTGCGGTAAACCAGTAAGAGCGGCTTCCCGTCGATTCGGATGTAACGCGGATCCTCGAAAGCAGGGATCAAGCTGCGGATATGGGCAACATCATCGTCGTGACTGTAATGCTGCTCTAGCAACACATCGCGTTCGCCGCCATCCCATACCCGGGTCCAGTTCTCATTGGCCCAGCAGAGACAGAAGGGAAAGTCTGGGTCGCCAGAAGCGAGCACGTCGTTGAAAGGGCGCTCGAGGATTCGTCGGCCGTTGAACCAATAATGGTAATAGCAAAAACCGTGGATGCCGTATTCCCGGGCAAGGGCGGCCTGGGCCGCCCTTGCCTCGGGGAGCCGCAGGTCATAAAAGCCCAAGTCGGCAGGTAGGTGAGGTTGGTAATGCCCAGGGAAGAGGGCTTTGGCTTTGACGACGTTGCGCCATTCGGTAAACCCCTGGCCCCACCATTTGTCGTTTTCCGGGATGGGATGGTACTGCGGCAGGTAGAAGGCGATGGCGCGGATCGATTCGAATTGCATGAGCAAGGTGGGGCGAAAGCCGTCCGGAGTTAAGGCTGCCTAGATGGTAACTGGATAGCTGCTCACCATGGCATGACAAAGTTGTTACCTATGCTGTACATGCACGGCCAGCCCTTCGGTATCTAGTACAAACAGCCAATCGTCAGTGGTGGGGCGCTTGGGTAGGACAAGCGCACCGGTGGCGTCAGCCTGGAGCAGGCCCCTGTACGGCCTCCAGGTTCCAATACGTGGATCAAACCAATACCCATGGTATCGACCATCCGGAAGGCAGCCCCGGAGCGTGGCATTTTCCCCATGCGTTGTCTGAAAATAAACGACGAATCGTTGATTAGAGCGAGCGAGTACAACGGGGGCATCATCCGAAGTCCCTGCAGCGCCTGGCCTGGGTTCTAAAGAGCTCCAATCGAGGCTTTCATAAAAGTGCCGTAAAAACCCCATTTCCTCGCTACCCGGCATAGCGAGGGCCTCCCACCAGGGCCTTGAGGGGCCGTATTCGTAGAAGCGATGGTCGTCCCCGGACTGTGTGGGATACCACAATCCGTGGGCGCCGTAGCTGTACCCTGCCGCGCCAGATTGCATAGCCCGGTAGGCAGCGGCACGCACGTCCCGGGCGGATTTACCCTGAATCCCTTCGTAGCGGGCTTCACCTTCCACGAAGGGACGGGGTGGGCGGGCGGTGTCAAGGGCTGCGTAGGCGGCCAGGGGAATCAGCGGCCCGTGCCCCCCCTGGGTCATGATGAAATCCAGCCAGGGCTCGCCCCAGGCCTGGTGACTCTCTTGGGCGAAGGTCCACGGGTGAATGGTCATGGCTCGATGGAAGGGGTCGGTGCGCTTGATAAAGCGGCCGAGGGCCAGGGCTTTGGCGGTCCGGGCGGGATTGTTGTCAAGGTTGTATTCCCCGACGACCAGCCAGGTCACGGCATAGGCCCCCCAGCGGGCGATGGCGTAGCGCCACATTGTCTCCAGTTCCCCCTGGCTGAACCGGTCCAGCCGCTTGTGAAAACCGAGCGCCATCGCCACCAGCAAGCCGTGCTCGTTGGCCAGGGTGATGTAGCGATCCGCCTCCTGCCAAGGGCGGACCCAGGCCGAGCCGAGGCGGGGCCAGATGATGGAGGATTCCGCGATCGTAGCGGAACCCGAGAAGGCAATCTGGGCCACCGTGAAACCCTGGGCTCGCCGGGTCTCCAGCAGACGCAGGTACATCGGTGGGCCACTTGGGGCGGTGGTCTTGTCTAAGGGGCACAGTTCAGAAGGGCAGAACCACCATGTATCCGCCAGCCAGAAAAAAGGCGTGCCGTTCGAATAGGCAAGGCGGTGGCCATCGGTCGAGACCCTCAGATGCCCACCGTTGCGAAGCAAAGCGGTTGTGCTGGCGGGTGCTCCAACCTCAAGCTTCCCGGTAAGGCATGACAACCCGGTGCGGAACTCCGCTTCCGGGCAAGGAGACTCGTATCGCCACTCTCCTGCCGAAGGGGGAGCGAAGCGCACCCGCCAGGTGTCGTCGCCGTCCCAGAAGCCGTCGACGGTTAGATGCTCTCCCAGGGGACCGTGAAAAGAAACGGGTAGGAAGATCGGGTGAGTTCGGTAGTCCGCTTTGTCTTGAAAGCGCAGTTCCAGTGTTTGCCATTGGGCCCCTTGGACTACAAGGGGGACGGACTCAGGGAGCGCGGCATTTGCCGCGGCAGGCCCGGCCCAGGCAAGCACTATGGCGACTACTGCAAAGAGGATTCCAGGGCTGTACGAGAGCCTAGGTGTCGCCTTGGCTATCTTGGGCATGCTGGTCCATATAGGATGGATTGAACAGGAGGACGCCGGGCACGGGCAAGCGCCCGGAGCTAGGGCTGGCGCCCCGGCAGGTCTAATCAAGGAGGCGATGGCAACCTCCAGGACGAAGCCGGCCTGGGCTGTGTTCAGATGCCAAAAAATCTATGAATCACTCGTTGGATGGGCCAGGGGGTAACCTTTCGGTATGTGGCGTGCAAGTTTGATTTGCCTTTGGCAAATATTATGTGCCGTGCTTGTTGGTTGTAGAGACGCCGCATTTGTGCCCTCTTTCGGAGAAGTAGCTTAATTAACTGTTCGTCTGGGGAGTCACTAGTTGCCTCCATATCTAAATGAAGTTGTATCGCCAAATCAAAACCGTCCCGCATTTTCGTGGGGTCTTTTGACATTGAGCCAGGAACTAAGCGATAGCTTACTAATTCGCCGGGCACGTAGACCAACTTTGGATTAAGTCTGAAAAGACGCATCCAGCAGTCCCAGTCGGTGTGATTGGGGAGGAAGTCTGGACTTATTATGTTGTGATTGCGGAAGAGTCTTGCATCAAATAAAAATGAATGTATTGGTATGCTTAGTTCTGTCTCCCAGCGCGAAGCGATGTCATAGATGGCTTTCTCCATGACAAATTTTGGTTTGTTAAATTGTTTGATGTATATGGACTTGCTTGTGTCGTTCGCGTCGCAGTAGCGAAAATCTGAAAAGCATACGGCGGTTTCATGAACTTCGGCTAGCGCAGATACTTGTATAGCAAGTTTTTCTGGAAAAAGCAGATCGTCGGCATCGAGATATTGAATAAAATCTCCGATTGCATTCCCTAAGCCATTATTCCTTGCCTTGCATACGCCTTGATTGCTTTGTGAGATAACTCGAAATCTACGATCTATTTTTGAGTATTCTTCGGCAATTTCAACGGTCTTGTCTGGAGATCCGTCGTTGACAACGATACATTCCCAGTTTTGATATGTTTGCGAGATGACGCTGTCCAGCGCATCGGGAAGAAATTGCGCTTGTCGAAAACAGGGAACGATAATTGAAACAAGCTTTTCCATCGTACGCCCTCAGGTACTAATTTCTAATCTGTTTTATAAGTCCTGATTTCTGGTTCTACGGAAAATTGCCGTCCCGTGGCCTTCTTGTCGGTATTCAACTTCGAATCCGCTAAACTCTTTCAACCACTGGTCGATGATGTTTTTCTCATCTGGTCTATTTGCGTCATCGAGGATAATTGTGGTGTCGGCATTCAGGCTGGCGCGGAGCTCAGGGATGGCTGGATACCGAGAATTTTTTTGTAACGGACCCGGAGGGCCATCTATTATCAGTAAATCAATTTTATTTTCGCCAATTTTTTCTATTAAATCGCTGTACCATAATTGGTTATGCTTGTTGTTAAAGGCGAGTGGGCTGTGGATGAAGTGGATGTTGGAGTCAAGCTCATTGAGTTTTGCAATTTCACGAGTTATGTTTAAATACTTTTCTTCGTGATCAATTGTTGCGTGAAACGTAGCTGTTAATCCTAATAGTTTTAAGACCTTCGCAATTACAATTGTTGAGGTTCCCGATCCTAGTTCGACTATGCATTTCGGTCTCTTTTCCAGAATCGTGTTTACTAGTATCCGACATTGGTGGGTGTCAATACTCCATTCGCCAAAGAAAACTGGAAAATTTAAATTTAGCGCGTTAAGTGAGGCGGCATTAACTGTTTCTTGATTTAAATTTACTAGTTGGCGAGATATGCTGTCGAGCGTTTTTATATTGTTGAATTTTAATTCTTGAAGCTCTGTTTTTATGGTGCATTGTTCTCGAAATATTATGTTCGCCCAGTTTCTCGCTTTAAGTGCTAACGCAATCAGAGCGAGAGCTAAGAATGACGTTCCGAGAAAAGCAGCCATTTTCGTTATTCCCTAAATTGGAGTCTTTACGCTGAGAGCTTGGTATCTCGTGGTGTGATATTCCACTTTGAAGGAAGGTAGGTTAGCGTGCTTTGTGGTAAGGCTGCTGCT
>JAVEVM010000366.1:0-4784 GCA_034005055.1 Desulforhabdus sp.
TCAACCAAGTGTTGCCAGAACGTGGATAGGAACACAGGAATACATCGTCAGTTAGAACGTTCAACGGTGCTTTACGACTTTGTTTTAGGCGGTTGTAAACTCGCATAATATGATCAGGCAAAATCCTTATCGATTTGTGCGTACTCATTTGATGACCCTTACTTCCCAGTCTAGCATTGGTCTGATTATTCCGTCACGTTTACCATGCATACTAGATCCGACAGAACCTGTGTCCTCTATGTCCAAGAATATAGTGTTGTCAATAAAAGCCAAGTTCTTGACATTAGGTATTCCCGCGTTTATCGACAACACATATCTGCTAGGGCTGAGGAGGTTCCCTGGGATTGTGCATTTGCCAAGGTATCGGCCCGGCCTACGAACACCAGCAAAGCTGTCATGATCCGCATCATAGGTCTCAAAGACTGTGATCCCTTGGATTGTCGTAATGCGTATCCCTAGACGGCAAAACGGTAGACGTTCTAAGATCTCGTAATTGATCCTAATTTCAAATGGTTCACCGACCTCGATCTTGTTTGTAATGTCTGAATGAGAATTATGAACCGAAATACTATATATTTTGAGTTCACTTACATCTCGATTTGCTATGCCGTTTGTCCAAACGCGTATAGCATCCCTACCAGATCCATCGGTCAGATAGCATGAAGCTACCTTTTGGGTGTTACTATCCATCCGTATAAGCCCAGCATCAATCCAGAAACATCGCCTGCAGAGTCGATTTACAGCACTAATATTATGGCTCACAAACAAGATGGTTCGTCCTCGCTTCGCTACTTCTCCCATTTTTCCTAAACACTTCTTCTGAAAATCCGTATCGCCAACGGCCAAGACCTCATCTATCAACAAAGTCTCGGGCTCCAGGTGAGCTGCCACAGCGAAAGCTAATCGCACGTACATGCCGCTTGAATATCTTTTCACCGGAGTGTCCAGGAACTTTTCGACTTCGGCAAAGGCAACAATTTCGTCGAACTTCTTTTTAATCTCTGCTTTGCGCATGCCGAGGACGGCGCCGTTGAGGTAGATGTTCTCGCGGCCGGTGAGCTCCGGGTGGAAGCCGGTGCCCACTTCAAGCAGGGAGCCCACTCGGCCATTGATTTCGACATATCCTGAAGTGGGGCGGGTGATGCGGGAAAGGATTTTCAACAGGGTCGATTTGCCGGCGCCGTTGCGGCCGATGATGCCGACCACTTCGCCGCGCTTCACTTCAAAAGAAACATCTTTGAGTGCCCATATGTGGGGCTCTTCGGTGGTGCCTTTTCGTTTGCCGTTGTTGCCGAAGAGCCTTTTCACGGGGGCGGTCACGGAGCTGGCCAGGATGTCCCGCAAGGCTCGATAACTTTCCCGCTCTCCGAGCCGGTAACGTTTGCTCAAGTTTTCGACTTTGATTACCACTTCACTCATGGCAGTGATTCGGTTTCTGAACTGGACTGCTTGGTACCAATAAAATGCGGATACAACTGTGATTCTGCATTCTTCTAGTGATCCGTTGGCTGTTTGTTTACCACAAAGGACACGAAGAGCACGAAGAAGAATTTGTCGTTCTTCGTGGATTAGCTTTCACAACGGAGTTGTCGTAATGTCAAAATGGTTCAAGTCGGAGACTTGAACCAACCCGACTCGCGGCGATCCGCAGTGATCCGAATTTGTTTAACCATGAATTTTAATTCCCCTTTCTTCGTGCTCTTCGGGTTTCTAAACAAGAAGTGCAAAACTAAATAATGTCCGCGAACTCGTCCTCCATCTTCTGAAAGTAGACCAGGCCGCTATAGAGCAGGCCAAACGCCATCACGGCGGAGATGAAGACCATCGCCAGTGACGGGGGTTGCTTTGCCAGAAGCACCCAGCGGAAGGCTTCGACGACGCCGACCATGGGATTCAGCCCATATAGAAAGCGCCAGTTTTCCGGAATAAGGACCGCCGAGTAAGCAACCGGAGTCAGGTACAGCCAGACTTGAGTGAGGAACGGAATGGTGTAGCGCACATCGCGGTACTTGACGTTTAAAGCGGTGAGCCACAATCCGGCGCCCAAGGAGGTTATCACCGCCAGCGTCACAAAAAGGGGCAAAAATATTATGTTGGCTCCGGGATGAGAGCCGTAGAAAAGCATGATTACAAGAAAGACGGTAAATGAAATGGCGAAATCCAGTAGCCCGGAAAAGACCGGAGTGAGAGGTATAAGAATCCTTGGAAAGTAGACCTTGGATATGAGCTTCTCATTGGCTACCAGGCTTTCACTCGATTGCGACAAGGCATAGGCGAACAGCTGCCAGGGAAGCAGGGCGGCAAAAGTGAAGAGAGGGTAGGGAATTCCCTCTGAAGGCAGATGGGCGAATCGGCCGAAAATCAGACTGAACACCACCATGGGAAAAAGGGGCTGCAGGACTGCCCAAAGACCTCCAATTACGGTCTGCTTGTAGCGCACCTTGATGTCCCGCCAAACCAAAAAGTAGAGTAGATCTCGGTATTCCGACAGTTCTTCCCAGTTCAGGCGGAACTTCCCTGAAGCCGGGCGAATGATGGTTTTTGCTGTGTTTGTATGCAAAGCGACACGAACCTTCAATTTCGATTATTGTTTCGAACCTCAGTCCCTAAAAGCAATTGCCATGCCAAGAAGAAATGTATTTGCCCGCCATTTTTGGCACTACGATGCGCTCCTACTCAAGAGCGTGAGAAAGAGGAAACACAGAAACGTGGGAACAAGACGACCAAAAAACTTAAGGCGAGCGGTGTCCTGTAACTAACGCCTCTTTCTCTCGAGCGCTGTTTTCTATCCTCCTGCGAAATGCGCACAGCCTTTGCGAAAAGCAGGTCATTCGCCATCCCTTTCCTCTTTCAGAACCTGCAAAATCACGTCTTTAAAGACGCCAAAGTCTTTCAGGTGCTGTCTGAGAATTGTCACTACAATGACGCCCCATCAACCTTATCATAGTGGTGAACAACAAAATTGCGAAACCTGGCCATCTTATCCATGGCCTCAAGGAGCGGCTCGGGCAACAATCGGGATTCCCAAAGCACTCGGAAGCTGTCCGCATAGCTCGTGGGAGTTCTAAGCTTCTTATCGGCGATAATGTGATTGCATATATCCACACACAGTTCGATCATCATCTGCAAGGTACGCTCGACAATTCGCTGAGTTTTCCAATCGTTGCAGTAGCCCTCGAGGGGTGACCGATTGAAATTCGCCAACCTGCATCTGGTATTCCTCCAATTCTGTCAACTTGCGCAGAATCAGGCTCCTATCGACCAAAACCGAATCTCCTTTCCAGCAGGGCTTTCTCCTTTATGGCGAAATCGTGATACTTACGAATTGTGAGTGATTCAAAAGCATGCCTGAGATGAGGGTTCCGATCCAAAATCACCTTGCGGTGGGCTAGAATTCTACCCAACAGTGAAAGAGGTGCATGATTCAAAATGACAATGTCGATATCGTCGCGTTGTAAATGTGCGGAAAGATCTCCCATGAGCTTGAGTTTCGCTTCGAGTGGGTCCGCACGTTCGTCCAGATATACCGCAATGTCAATGTCGCTTTGCAGGATTTGCTCATGGCGGGCCCAACTGCCGAACAGATAAGCAAGAAGGATTTCCTCACGATCTTCCAGGATTTTTCTTATTCTTAGCTCCATGTTCGTTCTCGACCTGTTGGGTGAAGCGGGTTACTGGGTACTTCTGAAATTTGATTTCTCAACAACTCGGCTGTGCTCGCTTAAAGCGGCGCTGCTGAGCCATTGCCGAGCTTCCTTTGCTGGATTCCCGCCAAATGGATTCGGGAACGAGCATTAAGATTCATGCGTTGCGGGTTTTGCCGCGGGCTCTTTTTCATTGTCTTTCTTCCATATCAGCAAATTTGGTCGATCCATGAGACGCGGCGCCATTTGCTCAAATTCCTCACGACTGAAAACCAGCGTCCGGATCTTTCGGTCGATGTAGCGTTCAGTTTTTCTGCTCAAATCGGTAAGGTGATAGTCGTTGATGTTGCCCACCAACAGCAGATCGATTATGCCGCTGTCCCGGCCTTCGGCGTAGTCGTCGATGAGGTAGGCCAGCTCCAGGTCGCCCAGGCGAGTCAAGATACTTTCCAGGATCTGGTGCATTCCCAAAGATTTTTCCACCATGGAACGCAGCTCGGGAAACAGGGGGTGTTTTTCATTTGCGCGATAGAAGAGCTGCCGGCCTTGTTTTTCGCATTTGAGCAAATTGGAGCGAACCAGCTGCTGCAATTCTTCCCGGATTCCGTTGGTGGACGAGCCGAATTCGGCCGCCAGCTCGCGCAGATAGGCCCGGGCGTCTGGATTCAGAAAGAAGCGCGTAAAAAGCTTGACTCTGGTCTTGGAGGTGATGATTCCTGCCAGCATGACCCTCGATCCATAAATTAGGATAAATTTCCTGCTCATACTACATTGAATGATGATTTTTGCAAGCGGTCTTTTGCAGGCCGGCTGAAAAATGCATGGTCGCGGCTTTGCCTTATGCTGAATACTGTGATCAGCCACAGATTACTCAGATTACATGGTTCAAAATCTCTGCGCCTCGGAGCCTCTTTACAGATTGATGATTGAAATAGCTTCGCACTCCACTGTGCTTTGACAATGAATATGGCTCATAGATCAGCCAATATTGCGTAGAACATGGCATAGCAGCCATGTTGATCACCGATCCGGGACTCTTGATCTCAGAAAGGACGCAACTGTGCAATGATACATTTCTTGCACAAAAACACATGCAATGTGAAAATTTGGGTGTTTTACTCTTCAGCCTGCTTTCCGTAT
>JAVEVM010000367.1:0-4779 GCA_034005055.1 Desulforhabdus sp.
CAACTGGAAACGATCCCCGCCACGCCCGAATTCTGGTTCCAGGTCTCCCTCCAGGCCGCCGCCGATGCCCTGCCGGAAACCGAGGCGTTGCATCCCGAAGTCATCATTCTCGACGAGGCCCAGGATCTCACCGAAAACGACTGGGCGCTGGTGGAAGAGCTGGCGCGGGAGCGCGTCTGCTGGATCTTTCATGACCCGGCCCAGGGCTTCTGGCAGGAGCGCACCCTCCCCGCATGGACCGGCGCCCGCGCTTCCTTCCGCCTCTCTACCTGCTACCGTTGTCCGCCGGTGGTGCTGGAACTGTCGCGGATGCTGCGCGGCGACGCTCATAACGCCGAACTGCTGGAGCAGGCCCGCGAGGCCGGAATCGTCAGCATGATTGCCGCTCCCAGCGAATCGGCGGTCATGGCCAAGCTCGAAAACGAAATCAACAAGCTGCGTTCCGAAGGCTTCGCCCCGGAAGACATCGCTGTCATTTCCCTGCGTGGCCAGACCGCCGCCGGGGGGATCAGCCGCTGCGACAAGATCGGCGGCATCCCCGTCGTTCGCGCCGACAGCCCGGAGATGGAACAACAGGTGGTCGCCGACACCTTCCTGCGCTTCAAGGGGCTGGAGCGCCCGGCGATCATTGTCACCGACCTGCGCCTGGTCAAAGACCGCGCCGACGTGCGCATGCACATCGCCCTGACCCGGGCAACGGATGTGGTGCGAGTGGTGGGGTTTGCCCTTGAGGAGGGCGAAGGTCTGTTTCAGGGAATGGATCAGGGTTGAGGTGGTAGAAGTGTAAGTCTGACTAGTGAATTGCAGTTTCAAAATTGATTAACTGTGGATTTTTATAAGAAAAATTGGAAATAAGGCTTGATTTGTCTGAATGGTTGAATATAGGGGCTAATGCCGGTGTGGCGGTGTAGTAAGTGTAACTTATATCAAAATGATACACCGTTAGTTTGGCGATATTGTGGCACGATTGGGTAAAAAATGAACGAAGATATTTGGGAATACGCTTTGAAGCAACTCAGCGTTAAGGCTTTCGATGACCTGCTTTCCTGCGGGGTTCGGAACCTTGATGGCCTATTACGTCTTACGCCCGAAGCTATGAGTCGGTTTGGGGTTTCGACAAACATTCAATCAGAGCTACTGGAAATACAGAAAGAATTTAGCAGCTTACAAAAAACACCAGTCGCAGGTGGGCAGACCAAAGAAATACTTATGAGGCATGGTGATAGCTCCCTCTTCGCAACAGAGACCATCTGCGAATTTAAGAATGCCGAGACGCCTATCCCGAAAAAGTTGTTCGAACGACTATCCACTAGAGCCAAAAATGTTTTAGCTCGCAAAAACGTCTTCACTGTCGAGAAGCTTATGGTGCTAAAGGAGAAAGAACTATACGGTATTGCAGGCATTGGTCGAAAAACAGTCCACGACATTTTAAATCTTCAAATCAAGATTAAATTAAGTGTTAAAAAGCCGAAAAGTTCAAAAGCTGTCGAAATCGCAAAAGATAGCGAGGCAAAACCAGAGAGCCATTTCAGAATCCGTTTCCGTTCGCTAGAAAGAGAGCATTGGCCGTCAGACCCTGCTGATTGGAGCTTGCTGTCTCACAGTTTCCTTGAACTGTTATCCAAACATCCTACCCCTTCAGACTCTTCTCAAAATATTTTTTCCGAAGCCATCAGCGACTTGGGAATGACTGATAATGATTTACTAAGATTGCGTGATATTGCGCTCCTGCCTGATGACCCAATGGAATTATTGCTTTCAACATCTATTGGCTATCTGATGAATTCTGACATCAGCGAAGATTCATTTGACAATGTTATTGATTATATAAATCAAAAAATACATAAATATGGTATCAGTATACTTTTAGATGGCAAAAAAGTAACTGACACTCCAATATTATACAATATAAACTTAAACTCAATAAGAAATTTTGGAATTAATGGATTCATATGCAATGAAATAAAATGCTTATTCAATGACAAAGCAAGACTTAATTGGTTAGACATAAGCATAGTATCTGAAAGACAGATATTTAATTCTTTCGGTTTCAGCTATAAAAGCGTCAAAGCTATCGGTAACATCTGGAAGCTGAAAGAGGAAGCATACAAGCTGATTTGCAGTTTATCGTATGGTTTGCCGATTGAAGCTTTTGCCAGCTTCCAAAACCTTGCCGCCTCATTCGTACAAACAATAATAAAGAAGCCTTACCACTTCCTTGCCGTAATGGGGCGCTTGGGATTCCTGGAGGATCGCAAGTGGACTCTTGAGGAATTGGGGCAGAAGCTGAATGTAACTCGTGAGCGTGTCCGTCAGATCGAGAAGAAATATCATGATGTCCTTGAAAAACCGAAAACATTGGAACTGCTGAACTTGCTGTGGCACGCGGTCGATGACGTTCTCATTTCAGGCGGGGGAGTATGCTGCCCTTCGGAGATCGCGGCTTTTCTGAAAAAGAATTGGAACTGGGCAACGACTCCATCCGACGAAGCACTTACATCCCTCATGAGCCTATCTCAAAAATACGAAGTGGTCTGGACAGCCCCTTCTCGGATAATTATGCCAGGGCATGGATGCGTTAACTGTCCAGATATAGGGGCTGTCTTTACCAAGGTTGTAGAGGAACAGCCGACCGGAATGCTTTCCTTCGAAGAAGCCAGAAAGGCAATGCAGGCTTTTTGCGAAGAGAAATCGTGTCCCTGGATAGCGAAAGTCTCCCGCTTTTCAAACGGCTATCTTCATTTCCAAGATGACGCCATAGAAGAAATTGTGGCAGATGAAGACACCCTTTACACCCAATACGCCTGGACTCAGAAATACGGTAAACGCCGCCTGCCTCTTTACGAGGGTCTGCTTAGGATGGCGAATCGTCCCATGCACTTCACGGAGGTGCATGTAGAAATAAACAAAGACAGGCCGCCGCATGCGCAATTTTCTGAGCGATGCGTTTACGGCAATCTTGAAAGATCAACGGAATTGCTTCTTTGGGGTCCGGGAACTTTCATCCACAAAGACCTTGTATCATTGCCCATTTCATTGATATCTAAAATAAAGGATGATGTTGTATCCAGGCTCAAAAAAGACAACATTCCATATCTATCAATTACTGGCATTTTTGAGTTGTACAAAGATGCTCTGCTGAAAGAAGAAATTCCAACTGCTAATGCTCTTTATACATGCTTGAAGCTGTCTGCAAGTGATGCATTGATTTGTCAAGATTATCCGTATGTTCTGAGCCAACATGGCGAACGTGTTCGCCTTCCAATTACGCTCGTATTGGAAGAATTTGCTTTGGGGCAAGATGGTGTAGTTGCGGTGGAGCAGTTAAAGCAATATGCAATTGAAAAACTATGCGTGAATGAAGCTGTTTTTATGTTCAATCACTTGGTAAATATACCAAATTTACTTCGTCTTGATCGAGGTGAATACATACATTTGAACAACCTGGACATTGATGTTGAAAAAATATTACCAATAATCGAGCATCTACAAAATCTTCTCAACGACACCAACCATGTGTCAGCCATAAGACTATTCAACGAAAAGAAGATATCATGCAGGCTGATGGGGATTTCGACCCCTATGCTCCTTTATTCGTTGATACAATATTTCTTTTCAGATCAATTCGATTTCTCGCGTTATCCACAGATAAGCTTGGAAAAGCAGTATGAAGGAAGCAGAGGGAAAATGGGTGTTGCTTCAGAGGTAATTCAATATGTTCTAGAAAAGAATACACCTTGCGGTTTTAGTGAGCTCTATCAGCACTTTGTAGATGAGCTTGGTTACAAGCAGAACAGTATCTACAACATTCATTTTAATAACAAAATCCTTCGATACAGCGAGAGTGTTGTTGTCCACGTCGAAACTCTAGGCTGGACTGATGAGAAACAGGATTTCCTTGAAAAGCTGGCCGGTAACTATTTGAGCGACAGGTGGAATGCTGGCAAGATTTTCGGCCTCGTTACTGACCTGTATGAATACCATTTTGACAAACTGCCCGGACTTACCGATCATATCTGCTGGACTGCAACGCTTATCGGTGAACTGCTTTCAAATGGTGGCAAATACCGTATTGTCGGCCCCTCAAGGAATGCCTTTGTTTCTGAGCCAAATGATCACGGCATAGTCATCCTTGATGATCTGCTCAGTCAGATTCTCAGCACAAAATATGATGGCGCTGCGAATATCGACCAATTCGTTGCCGATATGCGGGATGCCGGTATCCTCAAAAAGAGCCTGACCCCGGTGATGCTCAAAGAAGATGGCCCAGTGATAATTGATCGGAATGTAGTCAAACTGGCGAGGTTACGTTAGCGTGCTAAAGGATCTCGATTTACAACCCGTCTACGACAGCGAGCGCTATGACCTCATAAGCGACTTGCAGGTTCCGTTGCTCCAGCAATCCAAGGACTATTTGCGCGGGGTGGGGTTTTTTACGTCCGGTTGGCTGAAGCTCGCCGCACAAGGCATGACGGCCTTAGTTACCGGAAACGGGATAGCAAGGGTCGTGCTTTCACCTATTCTCGATCAGGCTGACTGGGAGGCGCTCAAATTCGGAGAAACCGCCAAGAATGACGCCGTACTCAAGGAGATACTTTCAAGGAATATAGATGATCTAGCCAAGACTCTGGGAAACGATACCCGCAATGCGCTTTCCTGGATGGTCGCGGATGGCTTTCTTGAATTCCGTTTTGCCTTGCCCCGCGATCGGGCTTCTGCTGGCGACTATCATGACAAAGTCGGAGTTTTTACGGATGGCAGCGGCGATCGGGTCGCAAT
>JAVEVM010000368.1:0-4774 GCA_034005055.1 Desulforhabdus sp.
CAGAGGGGCAAAGATGAAAGAGATGAATTCATGCAGAGTCGTTCGAGTCTGTTCTCGGAAATGAGGAGAGTCGCCTATGGCTACGCCGACCAGGAACGAACCGAAAATGGCGTGCACGCCTATCCACTCGGTAAAAGCCGCTGCAAGCAGGCTCAACGACATGGCAAAGCCCAGCACGCCGCCGGGCCAGCCTGCATGGGTGCTGATCCAGGGAAGCACCCAATGAATCCATCGACGTCCCACCGTCAACATGGCGGCTGCAAAGCCAATGACCGACACTATGGTTGCAAGGCTTCCGTGGCCTTGACTGTGTCCTGTATCCACCATGCCCAGAATGAGGGCGAAGATGATCCACCCGATCAAGTCGCCCAATACTGCGGCGGCAACGATTACCATACCCAGATCACTGCGATAGAGGTCCAGATCCATCAGAATCTTGGCAATAACCGGCAGCGCGGTAACCGATAGAACGGTCGCCAGAAACAGTGCAAAGGCAAGGTGGTGTCCATTTTCTTCAAATCCAAGCCAATCGGGGGCATAAAGGGCGGCAGCAAATCCAAGGCTGAACGGGATCAGCAGCCCGAGCGTGCCGACACGCAACACCGTTTTGCCTTGTTTCCAAACCGTTGAGAGGTTGATCTCCATGCCGGCCAGCAGGAGAAAAAGTGAGATCGACATGGTCGCCAGCCCATCCAGAAGGATGGCATTGCCGCCTTGTGCGGGGAAGATAAATTGAGACATTGATGGGGCCAATTTGCCGAAAACTGTCGGGCCAAGAATAATTCCCCCCGAAATCTCACCGACTACGGCTGGCAGGGTTAGGCGTTTCACCAATTCGCCGAGCACTCTCGCCAGCGCCAGGAGAATTCCCAGCCCCAAAAACATCACCACTACTTCTTGCGAGCTCAATCGATCCAACGCTTCCAGACCTTCCAACCTTGCATTCCGTATCTCTCCATAGAATTAATTGTGCGACATTAACGGTAAAGACAAACTAGGCGAAAAACTGGAGAATGCCGATCAAATTGAAATGATGGGAATGACAATGTGGAGAACGACAGCCTGATTTATAATCGGCTTTGTGGGAACGAGACATTCAATTGCCTGGCACGTATGTGTCCCTAATCCTCGGAGTCGTCCGGCGGAGTAAGGTTGTGGCGACTAATTTTGCGGCGCAATGTGTTCTTGTCAATGCCCAGCTCTCTGGCGGTAGCCATCCGTCGCCATTGATTACGCTCCAGCGCCTCCCATATAGCGCGCTTCTCGATATCCTTTAATGTCAATCCGTCAAGATCGGGAATCTTGCATGCGTGCGTTTTGAGTGGGTCGGGCAGGCACGCCGGCTGAATCAATCCGCCTCGGCAAAGAATGAATGCGTATTCGATCACGTTTTCCAGTTCACGAATGTTTCCGGGCCAGTCGTGCTGCATGAAAATGGCCAGTGCCTCATGGCTCAAGCCCAGGATGTTCTTATTCTTGAGCTTATTGAGTCGGGCAATAAAGTGCTCGGCAAGCAGTGGGATGTCTTCTTTCCGTTCGGCGAGCTTTGGCAGCTCCAGCTTAACGACGTTGATGCGATAGTAGAGGTCCTTCCTAAAAGAGCCAGCCTCGACGAGCTCAGCCAGGTCCTTATTGGTTGCGGTCACGATCCTGACATCCGCCTTAACGGTTTTGGATGATCCGAGGGGCTCATAGGAGCGTTCTTCGAGTACACGCAAGAGGCGCACCTGAAGGGCCGGGGAAATATCCCCGATTTCGTCCAGGAACAGGGTGCCTCTTTCTGCCATGGCAAATCGGCCGGTACGATCGCGCTTGGCATCGGTGAAAGCTCCCGCTACATGGCCGAACAGCTCGGATTCGAGCAGAGTGTCAGGAAGGGCTCCGCAATTGATCGCCACAAACGGACCTTTGCTGCGGGGACTCAGGTTGTGCAGCGCGCGGGTGAGGAGCTCTTTGCCCGTGCCGCTCTCCCCCTGAATGAGCACGGTGCTCTCGCTTTGCGCCACTTCGGGAAGAATGGAAAGCAGTTTCTGCATGGTGGGCGATTTGGAAATGATATCGCCGAAGCGGTATTGGCGATCGATTTCTTTGCGCAGTGACTCTACCAGGCTGAGATCGCGAAAGGTTTCCACTCCGCCAATGATTGTCCCCGACTCGTCTTTGAGCAAGGCCGTGCTTACGCTGATGGGGACCTCTTTGCCATCGGCGGTTAGGATGGCTACGGGTTTATTGATAACAGGCTTTCCGGTTTCAAGAGTGTGCCGGAGAACGCAAGTCGTTTCACAAACGTTGGCACGAAACACTTCACAGCAGGAGCGTCCAATGGCTTCCGCTTCCGGGACCCCGGTGATTTCCTCTGCAGCCCGGTTGAAGGAGGTGACCCGCCACTCCAGGTCCACTGTGAAAACCCCGTCGGCGATGCTGTCGAGGATTATTTCAGTTTGCGGGGACAGCCCCGGTTCTCTCACGAACCGGCTGACCACTTCATCTTTTTTCAAAGCAAGCACCTATCTAGACTTTCAGGGATGAAGCAGAGACGCCTCTGCTCCTGATTAATGTTCCGGTCAAAAGCGAGATTCCATGCCTATTAAAGCAAACCTGGTAACCGCCGTCAACAAGCCAAAGCCCTCCTCTGTCGCATCAATCGAAAAAGGGCCTGACTTTTCCAAGTTTAAGAATCTGAGCTGATGCCGTGGTCTTTTTTACCAGGAGGGTGGACTAGGAAATCTCCCGTTAGAGTAGTTCTTTATGCATGGCGGGCTGCATCTCTTGAGTGCCTGACGGCTCCTGCCGGTTATCGACTCCCAGCGCAAAGTTTGATCGACGATCATGTCCTAACCAGAGGCTGCTCACACTCGGGGCAAATGACCTGGGTACAGGGAATGCCTCGCTGATGACGAACCATGGTCCCACAGCGGGGACAAACACAGAATCCTCCTGCACCGGCGCGCCTCCCTGCCGCGCTCATCTTTCCCGCGCCGCGCTTGGTAGCACGAATTCGGGTGGATTCTGGAGAATCATGTGCTTGTGACATTTCTCCACTCGCCTCTTCGGCAATGCAATCCTGCCGCCAGCCCTTGCGATAAGTACGCGGCCCGCGGCAGCCGGGCAACCGAAAGCGCGGATTGTCGAGGGTTTGCGTGTGATAGGCCTGCAAGACATCTGCAACTTCCCCTGAAACTCCATAGATGATGTTTAGCCCTATCCTTTCACCGTAGCTCAGCAGATCCGGACTAAGCGCACCGCAGATGAGCGTTTGAACTCCTTCTTGGTGAATAATCTTGAGGCGCTCGAAAGCACCCATGTTGAGCAGAATGATCTCATCACGACAGCTGGCATCGGTTGCCTCACCCTGGAAAATGTGCATTTTTGAGCACCAGTTGAGCACTGGCGCCACCCGGGATCGAAATACCGGTATGGCAAGCATCGGGGCTCCTTTAGCCATGGCTTCTCCAATTATGATTAATTCACGTTTGCAACGGGCAATTCAATGGTGAATTTTGTTCCCATATTCTCTGTGCTCTGCACTTGAATCATTCCGCCGTAATCTTGCACGATGCCGTAACTGATCGACAGGCCGAGCCCCGTGCCCCGCCCGACCTTTTTCGTAGTAAAGAAAGGCTCGAAGATTCGGTCCTTAACGCTTTCAGCAATGCCTATCCCCGAATCCTCCACGTCGATTTTGATTTTCTCATTCTCCGTGCGGGTCTTGAGCCGAATTTTCCTCTCCCAGTCTCTTTGCCCGGTTTTTTCGAGCCGGTCTTCAATAGCATCCCTGGCATTGATGAGCAGATTTATGAAGACCTGTTCCAAACGGTTTGCATCGGCAAGTACCAGCGGCAGATTCTCAGCAAGGTCTTTGACTACCTCTATTTCTCTGAGCTTCAGTTGCTGGTTGAACATGTCGTGGGCCTTATTCAAAGCCGTGTTGATCTCGATAGGCTCCTTGGTCACCTCCGACTTGCGGCCGAACTCTCGCAAGTGGTTGATGATTTTTGCCGCTCGATCTACATGGTTATCGATTTCATGGGCCATGGTCTGCAATATCTTTGGGTCTATGGGTTCTGTTTTTCTGAGCTTTTTCATAATGTAGCTGCTCGCCGTCTTTATGACGGAAAGGGGCTGATTCAGTTCATGGGCGACACCCGCCGACATCTCGCCAAGCGTTGCCATCTTGCTCGCTTGAATCAACTGCTGCTCTGCCATGAGTCTTTTGGTGATATCACTTGCTACGATGAGCAGGGCTTTTCGTTCGGCATACTCCGAGGGGGAAATGCGAATGTCTGCGAAAATGATCTGCCCCGTTCGAGTGACGTGCCGTACCTGATTGAGGAAAGTCGCGGTTTTGAGACGATTCATGCAACTTTCACGTTCGCTCTGATCAAACAGCTGCAAAAAAGATTCGTTGATCATTTCGCTTTTACCGAAGCCATATAGCCTCAAGGCTCCCTCGTTGCAGTCAAGGACGCTCATGGTTTCGGCATCGACAACAAAAATCGCGTTGGGAATGTTGTTAAAGATGCTGTGATATTTTTTTTCCGACTTGCTGATCTCCGTTTCGAGCCTTTTAGCTTCAGTGATATCCAGGCTTATCTCCATCACTGCTTCGATTTCATCTGAAGACTGCCTGATCGGTGAAGTTCTCACAAACCAGTGCGTTTCGGTTCCGTCACGGTTGATGACCGTTTCTTCACTGGAATGACAGGCACCATCTTCCAGGGTCTGTGCAACAGGGCACACCTCGCATATCTCCTGACGGCCTTTATAGGCTCTA
>JAVEVM010000369.1:0-4769 GCA_034005055.1 Desulforhabdus sp.
CGATGGGCGCAGGGTCCTCAACGCCGTGAAAGAAGGCATGACCCGGCGGCAGTGGAGATTCTTCAAATTCGATGCCGATACCGTGGATCGGCGGGCCGAAGATATGATCTTTGTGGCCGGCGGCTTCAAGGATCCCGTGCATGGTTGCCTCGAGCTCCGTCATTTCGACTCCGGCCTTGGCTTTGGCAATTGTCGCTTCAAGAGCTTTCACGTAGAGATCGTGGGCGATCTGTTGCTCCGAGGCAGGCTCGCCGACACACGCCATTCGGCACATATCGGCGCTGTAGCCGTCCACCACGGGATGAATGTCGATCATTACCAGATCGCCCGCTTCCAGCTTGCGCAGAGTGGGCAGGCCGTGGGCGACATTGGTGCGCTGCCCTGACGACACATAGCTTCGGTAGAAATCCACCGCTCCGTTGTGCCGCATGGCGTATTCGGCCGCCGCCGCTACCTGGCTCTCCGTAATCCCCCCCTTTACCGCCTGCAGCGCGGCTTCCATGCCTTTCACCGCCACTCCAGCCGCTTTTCTCATCGCCTCGATCTCACCATCGTCTTTCACCAAACGGAGCTCCGACATGATGAGTGTGCAATCTCTGGCGACCACAGCTTCGGGCTTTGCATGCGGGTGGGTGAGCATACCCATCCGCGGTTGAGGGAGGTAAGCGTATTCCAGTCCCATGACTCCCCGGCGAATGCCGAATTGATCGAAGTAGTGGGCAATGGAGTGAATCATCCCCACTTCGTCCTCGAAACCGGTCAAATGGTCAAAATGAGCCAGCCGCCCGACATCTTCAAGGTCGGTGGAAGGAACCCCCAGTGCCACTTCACCTTGCCGGGTGATCATCGCATATGCGCACAGACGGCCGTCGCCGGTAAGATAAAACATATTGGCCGGCTTGGTGAGCACCATGACATCCAATCCGGCTTTTTCCATCAGATGGCAGCATCGCCGGATGCGCTCCCGATATAGATCATTTGCCATTTCCCGCTCCTTTTTCAACCTCTACTGTCTAGTGCACCCTGTCAATCCTCCCAGGCAATGCAATCCTCAGGACAGGTGGTGATGGCATCCTCGATGCACTCCTCATCGCCGCCTTCGGCAAGAAGTACGCGGGCCTTCTCAGCCTCTTCATCCATCTCAAACACTTCCGGGCAAAGCTCCGCGCAGCTTCCACAGCCAATACAACATTCTTCATCCAGTACAACTCTCCTTCCCATCTCTTGCTCCTTCCTCGTCTGCGAAATTATTCGGTCTTAGGATGCCTGGCGGGCCACATCGAATCGGCCGCAACTCACATGCCGGAAAATCTCCACCGGCTGAACCAGAAGCACTCCAGTGAATCCGACGACCGTGCGCAAACCGCTTGCACATTGCTAAGAAGCGGTTCTTCGCTAGTCATGAACAATAGGTTCAAAAATTCGGCTGTCAAATGCGACCTGGAACCGGTTAAAGATGGAAGTCACCTGCAGCTTCGGGCTGGTAGAGGATTTCTTCGATCTTCATTCTTTTCACGCCTGCGGGCGCTTCCCACTCCACGGTATCACCAACCCTGAAGCCGATGAGCGCTGTGCCTATGGGAGCAAGGATAGATATTTTATTCTGCCCGGCATCAGCGTCTCCTGGAAAGACCAGTTGATAAACCACGTCCTTGCCCGATTCCAGATCCGTCAGTCGGACTCTGCTGTTCATGGTAATGATATCCGCAGGGATGCTCGTCGGCGCTACAACTTTTGCCCGCCGCAGTTCTTCATCCAGCACTTGCAGGTACTTGTCATCGAGCCCACCTGGCTTGTCCTCCAGCATTTCTATTAATTTATCGAGCCGCTTGAAATCGAATTCCGTAACGTAGATGGTTCTTTTCCTTGCCATAGTGTATGTCTCCCGTTGATCGAAATAAGCTCCAGTCAGGTCGTGCACCAGCGCATTGCTGATTGAATCCGCACATCGACAGCCGGACAAGGTCAGCCTACATAAAATTTGTCTGAATTGCAAAACAGACCGCTCGGAACCGCTCATCTTTCGACGATTGAAGGGCTCGGAAAAGACATTTATTGTTGAGCAATAGAACGAAGTCCGCACGCGCCTCAATAGGAATTCAAGTCTTTGATTCGTTTGATGTCCTGGGATTTGCCCAACATGATCAGGATGTCGCTGTCCTTAATCACAAAATCTGCCGGAGGCACCAGCACAATGTTGTCCGTAATGACTTCCTCGATGGCTATCACATGCACATTATACCTGGCCCGTAAGTTGAGCTGCTTGAGCGATTTGCCGATGAACGCCTGAGGGGGCGCTATCTGCAGGAGAGTGTAGTCTTCGGCCAGCGGGATGAAATCCAGGATGTTGGGTCGGGACAACCCTTGTGCTACCTTGACTGCCATCGATTTTTCCGGATGAATCACCTCTGTTGCCCCAACCTTTTTGAGTATTTTCCCGTGATCTTCGTCCACTGCCTTGGCAAGAATTTTTTTGACACCGATCTCTTGCAGATACAGGGTAACCAGAATGCTGGTGCTGATGTCCTCACCGCTGCTCACCACCACAGCATCCATCTCATCCAGCCCCAGAGTGCGCAGGCGCTCTTTGTCGCGCGCATCGAGCACGATCGCTTCCGTGCAAAACGGGTCAACCTCCTGAATGCGGGTTTGATCCATATCGATGGCGACCACCTCGCTTCCTTCTTCGTGCAGTGTTTTAACAACATGAAAACCGAACTTCCCCAGGCCTATCACGGCAAACCGCTTCATTCGTTATTCCCCTCTAGCCTATCATAAGGTTTTGCTCGGCATATTGAACACCGGAGCGAGCTTCTGTGCCGGCAATCACGTAGGCAAAAGTGAAAACCCCCACCCTGCCGATCAACATTGTCAAGATGATCAAAAACTTACCCAGCAAAGTGAGCTCAGCTGTGGCGCCCATGGAAAGCCCCACGGTCCCGAACGCCGAAACAGCCTCAAAGAGGATCTGCAGGAACCGGCTCCTTTCGCTCTCCAGGCTGGAGCCGACCGGCTGAGTCAATAGCAGCAGAAAAAAGACAATGCAGATCAGACCGAAGGAGAGCAAAACCAGAGAAACGCTTTTGGCTACCGTCTCATTTGGAATGCTTTTGTGGTACATATTCACTCGAAACCGCCTGTGCAGCCGACTCCAGGTGAAGGCGCCGAGCACTGCGAGAGTGGTGGTCTTGATTCCTCCGCCGCAGGACCCGGGCGAAGCCCCAACGAACATGAGAAAGATCATTAAAGCCAGGGAGGCATTGCGCAAGCTCGAAATATCGATCGTGTTGAATCCTGCGGTGCGGCAGGTGATGGATTGGAATAGCGCAATGAGCAGCTTCTCACCATACGTGTAATTTTTTAAGGTATGGTCTAGTTCGCTCCACAACAGAATCACGGTGCCTGCCACGATCAAAATGATTGTGGTAATTATCACCACTCTTAATTGTACGCTTACTTTGCGTGTACGCTTCGATCCCAAGATCCTGAGGCCCGCCTCGTACACTACCGGGAAGCCGATCCCGCCAAGGACGATCAGGCTGCAAATGACTACGTTGAGGGCGATCGCTCCCCTATATTCCACAAAGCTTCCCGGGAATAGCGAAAAGCCTGCATTGCAGAATGCCGAGATCGAATGAAATAGAGCAAGATAGAAAGCCTCGGGTAGGGCAAATTCCTCCAGCCACAACAGGCACAGCCACAAGGCGCCTGCCAGTTCCACAGCAGCCGTGAATAGAAATATGCCCTTGGTCAGCTGGAAAATATCTTCACGAGGCGTGTGGGCAAATGTTTCCTGCATGATCAGGCGCTGTTTGAGAGGCACCCTCCTGCCCATTGTGAGAAAAAGAGTTACCGAGAAGGTCATGATGCCGAGTCCGCCCAGTTGGATGAGAACCAGGATTATCAATTGCCCGAACAAAGTGAAACAGGTGCCGGTGTCAACCACCGTGAGGCCTGTGACACAGACCGCCGAGGTTGCGGTGAACAAGGCATCGATGAAGGCGATTTTACCGGATGCGGTGGCAACGGGAAGGTTCAGGAAGAAGGAACCCGTAACAATGATCACCAGATAGCTGAGCAAAACCAGTTTGGCCGGGTGAGTATTTTTGAGAAATAATTCCATTGCTCGATACATTGCAGCCTTCTCTAACGCAATTTAGCTCTTTTGCCGTGCGCGGCTTTGGCAAGCTTTGGCGCCTTGTAATAGGGACATTCTGTGTGATGGCGAGTCTCACAATAAAGATTCAAAAGATGCGGCCCCAGCACGAGACGATCGCGATAGGCCCTGCAGTAAAGCATTTCGCGGCGGCGGCTGATCGGAATATAAGTTATGTAGGGACAGACCTCACCCAGAATTCGGTCTATGGCATAATCCACCGAACGGTTTTCAGCAAACAGCTGCAACCGGCGGGTGAGCGAACTATCCAGCGATTCCAGCAGCATGATATGATCCACCCCTGCATTCTTGAGGCTCGACAGGAGATCTCTGTGTCGCGATGGAACCAGGCAAATCAGAAGAGTATTGCTCGTGAGCGGGTTTTTGCTACAAACCAAACATAGCTCCACCAGGGCATCGCGCTCCTTCAGGGTGATCTCATGGAATGAGACGGCCACCAGATCGAAGGGTTTCAGCGTTGCCTCATTAAGGCAGGCGATAGGACTGGCGACCACCCTCAAGCCTTCCAGTGCAAGGTCTGAAAACGAAGTGTAAAGCAGGATCTGGTAAGGTTTTATGATTTGCCCCATGGACTCAGATCTCCTGGCCTGCA
>JAVEVM010000370.1:0-4767 GCA_034005055.1 Desulforhabdus sp.
TGGTTCCGCAGAAGGTCGACGGGATTGGCTTCTGCCTGGAAATGACTCCGCAAACCGGTGCAACTCCGGACATGGCGGACCTTCTCACGACCATCTTCACCTCCCTGCCGTAGGGTTCTGGCATTCAGTGGAGCCTGATCGCCACGCCCCTCATTGACCGATTCCTCGACAATTACGTTGGTGTTCGTCTTGATCCGGAGGCAGCCACCACCAAGGAAGAGCGGGAGCGTCGCGAATTGTTCCGGGCACTGGCCGAACGCCAGGCCGAGCATTTTCGGAAGGGTGCAACCGATCCCCTGGTGCCGAACCAGCCGTACTTGCTGCGCGACTTCCGCATCGTGATGAGCGTGGTGATCCCCGCTACCTCCTACGATGACGAAGATTTCCTCCATGAGATCGAGTCGATCCGTGAGACGTGCGCCACCACCCTGAAGACGTATTACCAGTTCGACCGAGATTGGGGACCGGAAGACCTCATCAATTGGTGCGCTGTTGTGCTCAACCCGCAGGAGACCATCCTGAAGCGCAACGCGCCACACATAAACTACGATGATGGCCGACCTATCAAGGAGCAGATCGTCGCTCCTAATACGGTGATGCGCGTCACTGAGGACGGTCTGATTTACGGCCTGCCTCAGCGGAAAAACGAGTGCGTCGCTAAGTGCATGTCTGTTCGGAGCTATCCGAAGGCTTGTACGCTGAACGCAATGGGCTCGCTCATCGGCGACTACATGCAACCGGCGATCGGATACACGTCGCCTTTCATGATCACCATCGGCATTTCGACGCTCGACTTCGAGGAAACTCGGGCGGCAACCCAGATGAAAGCGGCTCGTTCTACGCAAAAAGCGGAGAGCCCGATGGCGAAATTTATGCCCGAGCTTCAGGACATCAAGCACGACTGGGATATTGCGCAACGTAGTTTTGATGAAGGGAAGGGCACGGTGCGAATGTATCACCAGCTCATCCTGTGGGCCGCCCCGGAAGATATGGCACGGGCGGAACAGTCGGCCCAAGCGGTTTGGCGTTCGCGTCAGTTTGAGATTGTCGAGGACACCTTCATCCAGATCCAGGGGCTGCTTGGCTCGTTGCCCATGTCCCTTACGCCGACGCTAACCAGGGACATTAAGACTGCGCAGCGCATGACGACCAAAACGATTCCCAATGCGGTCAATATGGCTCCCCTCCTGGCAGAGTGGCATGGGGTCGGCCGGCCGATCGTTCCGATGTGGGGTCGTCGCGGCCAGGCCATGGGGGTCGACCTGTTTGGGAACGTCTCTGGCAACTTCAATGCAGCTATTGCAGGGACCTCTGGTTCTGGCAAGTCTGTGCTCCTGAACTCGATCGCGCTTTCATATTTAGGCATCGGTGGCCGGGTGTGGATCATCGATATTGGCAGATCGTTCGAGAAGCTGTGCCAAACCGTTGGAGGCCAGTATCTCGAATTCACACCGGAGTCCGACATTCGCCTCAACCCATTCTCGATGGTTGAAGCTATCGATGAAGACCTTGAAATGCTGATTCCGTTGTTCGAGCAGATGATTTCTCCGAGCGCGCCGCTTGATGACTATCGTCGTCGCCAGCTTGGCCTGCATATCTTGTCGGTGTGGTACGACAGGGCAAGAGAGGCCACGGTCGATGATCTGGCATATTCGTTGATCAACAACTGCGAGAAAGGTGGCCCCAATCCTCAAGCTGCCGACGAGGAATGGGTTGAAAAGGTGAGGGCAATGTCGCATGAAGAGCGGCAAGCGTTTTGCGATCCGCGCATCCGTGACTTGGGGGTTCAACTTTTCCCGTACACGAGCGATGGTCCTTACGGTCGGTATTTCCAAGGCGAGACCAATGTTAACTTCGACAGCGACCTGATCGTTCTCGAACTGGAGGAATTGGCGTCAAAGAAGGATCTTCAGGCAGTGATCATGTTCTTGCTTATGTACCGGATCACGCAGAACATGTATCTCACCCGTAACCGGCCCAAAATCTGCATTTTGGACGAAGCCTGGGCTCTCCTTTCAGGCGGAAACAGCGGCGACTTTATTGAAACTGGATACCGCCGGGCCCGGAAGTATTTTGGTAGCTTCTGCGCCGCGACGCAGGGAGTTGGGGACTTCAGTATGTCTCGTGCTGCAGAAGCAGCATTCAACAACGCTGACTGGTTGTTCCTCCTCCGCCAGAAACCGGAATCGATCCTCGCCCTCGAGAAATCAGACAAGTTGGTAATCGACGAGAGCATGAAGAACATGCTGATGTCGGTGAAGACGGTCCAGGGCGCGTATTCAGAAGTTTTCGTACACGGCGGTCAGATGGGGCATGGCATTGGCCGAGTTCTGTTCGACCCGTTCTCCCTACTCCTGGTGTCCTCTAAGGCTGAAGACTTCGAGGCTGTGAAAGCCTATCGCCAGCAGGGTTACACCATTGTCGAGGCGCTGGAATCGGTGCTGGCTGACCGTGGTGTTCCTGGGTACACACACAAGAAACAAAGGAAAGTCGCTTAATGAGCCAACTTGAATCTACCCAGGCGGCCGCAGAAGCGCCTGACGCCGCTGCCGCGGCAGTTCCTGAGATCCCAGCCATTGAAATCGCGGAGGGGGGCCAGGATGATCCCAACAAGGGCGAAAGCGTCTGGTTGGGTCGTCTGATCAACATTGCTTCGACGGTCCTGGTTGTTGCAGTCGTTCTGATGGCATATCACTACTTCATCGTTGCCCCGAACAAGCAGAAGTATGCCGTCGTCGACCTCTCCGAAGTTCTGAATATCAAGGAACTTCAGGTCACGATCGCTGCTATGCGGCCCGATGCATCCGAAGAAGCCAAATCCAAGGCCTATGACGATGTGGCCAAATTCGGGAAGGACGTGGAGGTCGCCCTGAACGATCTGCAGCAGGAGTGCGGTTGCAGCATCTTCGTCAAGGCCGCCGTGGTGAAACCGGCCGGCGCCGAGGATCTAACCCCTGAGCTGAAGCATCGCCTTGGCATGGAAAACGAAAACCCAGCCGATCTCCTCAAGCAGCTTCGCTCGCTTGGTGGCGGCGGCCGCTCCCCGATCATCGAAGGAAACGACAAATGAGCTTGCTTGCCCCTGCCAACGGCGCCCCACGGCTATCTCTGCCGGAATACCTGAAACTCTGCGCTACGCATTTCCGCCGCTACAGGAAGCACTACCTGATCCCCCTGGTGGCCATGTTCCTCTTGCAGTTCGTGATCCGGATTGATGTGAACTACACGGACAGCCTGCCTGACCATGTGTTTATCACGGTCAAGGGCTGGAAGACGGGATTGAAGCGCGGTGACTACATAGCGTATCGGTTCCCCACGGAAAATCCGATATCCCCGTTCCGTAAGGGGGATCACATGGTCAAGATCATCGCGGGCGTCGGCGGCGACACGGTGAGCATGACAGAGGCCCGCGGATTCACAATCCTCTCCCCGGGTGAAACGCTCAGCACATCGATGATGATTCCTGGGACCAACGGGACCGTAGGTGTAGCCAAAACGCTATCACGTACTGGCAAGCCGCTCGAGGCCGGCCCGGTCGGAGTGATCCCCGAAGGTCACTACTACGTCTATGCGCCCCACAAGGACAGCCTGGATTCCCGCTATGCGATGGTCGGGTGGATTTCGGAGGATGAGATCATAGGTCGCACCTTCTCGTTGTTTTGAGTTAGACGAAACGATTCCCCTGAAAAATCCTAAGAAGCCGCAGCCTGTGCTGCGGTTTTTTTTGTGCCTTATCCATTCCTACATCTACCCCCCAGTTTTTGGCTGCGTTCATGCGTTGTTGAGGGTATCCCCGATGGTTATCTTTCGACGATGCACAAGTCCTTACCAAAATTCCCCATGCCACTTCGATTGATAACGTTCGCCATCGCCGGCTTCATTACCTGCTCGGCGTTCGCGACTGAACAGATTGGTCCGGTTCATCCCATTAAAGAGCCTGACATGCTCCAGGAGATTTACCGGGTTCTCAACGAAAAGCAGAAATCCGGTGAAATGGCTCGCTTGCAGAAGGAAGCCGTTGATCGGGCCAAGCACTCCATCGAAAACCCCAAGGCCGTAAAGGGACTTGCCCGAGTCGAAAAAGCCAGGGTGTTCTATTGGGACCCCACAGTACGCGTTCCCAAGACTATTACCGACCCGAATGGAAATGTGATCGCTGAAGCAGGGAAGACAATCAACCCGCTCGACTACGTGAATTTGCCGAAGAACATGCTGTTTTTCGACGGTACCGACCCTGCCCAGGTGAAGAAAGCGGAGTCCTTAATGCAGCACTACAACGGTCAAATGAAGGCCATTCTGGTTAATGGGCAACCCCTCGAAATGTCGCGTCAATGGAAGACCCAGGTTTACTTCGACCAAGGAGGCATTCTCGTGCGCAAGTTAGGCTTGGTTCGTGTCCCTTCTTTGGTCAGCCAGGAAGGGAAGCGGCTTCGGATCGACGAGCTGGAGGTTAATTGATGCTTATCCGACGAATATTAGCTACTGCCGCTGTCATGTTGGTTGGGGCTCTTTCCTCGAATGTGATGGCTGATCCGAACTGCACTGGTGCGTTCGCCAACCCGATTACCGACTATTGCTGGTCATGCTCCTTCCCAATCAAGTTGGCGGGATCATCAGCCGCAACGATGGGGCAGGACGAAAACAACTCAAGTCTGAATTCAAGTGATCCATTCTGCACCTGTACCGACCCTCCGCAAGTTGGAATGAAGATGGGTTTTTGGGAGCCCTCTAGGATGGTCGATATTACCCGGACACCATACTGTTTCG
>JAVEVM010000371.1:0-4764 GCA_034005055.1 Desulforhabdus sp.
GAGATCAATTCCTTCGGATGCGGATCTCCCGTCACTCTCTGAATGATCAGGTGGGGTGGAAGGAGTGCAAGGAAATCACTTACTGTTGCCGCGTAGTCGGCACGTGTCAAGCATTCATATTTCCCCGCTCGGAACCATGTTTCCAGCTCAGTTCCGCGAATGACATAGAGCAGATGAATCTTCAATGCTTGCAGGTCTGTGGCGGCCAGAAAACGAGCCGTCTCCATCATGTCTTCTCTGCTTTCACCGGGAAGCCCCAGAATCACGTGGGCGCAAACCGGAATGCCTCTCCTGCGCGTACGCTCGACCGCGTTGCTGAAGGCCTCCACATTGTGTCCCCGGTTAATGAGCGCCAGAGTTTTATCATGCGCGGACTGCAGACCGTATTCAAGCCAGACCAGGTGGCGTTTGCCAATCAAGTGCAAGTGATCCAGCACTTCATCCGAAACACAATCCGGCCTCGTGCCAATGGTTAGCCCAACTACATCGGGAACGGACAAGGCTTCTGCATAAAGCTCTTTTAAAACTGCAAAGGGCGCATACGTATTGGTAAACGACTGGAAGTAAGCTAAAAACTTTTTGGCTTTGTAGCGTCTTGCGAGATATGATTTTCCGGCGGCTAATTGGTCAGTGATGCTCATTGAGTGCAAAGCCGCACCGGACCCGGATCCACGGGCGTTACAATAAATGCAGCCGCCATGCCCGAGAGTGCCGTCACGGTTCGGACAGGTAAGGCCGGCGTCGACTATTATTTTCTGCACACGGCAGCCGTAGAGGCGCCGGAGATATGAATTAAAATCACGGTAAAGAGCGTCAGACATCATACCAGTTTCTTTCAGGGAAATGGTTGATTATAGTAAATCCGATGCTCCGCGCCAAGAGAGCATAGCTCAAGCTCAAAGATTGAGGATCAGAAAAGATGGCAAACCATTATGATGTGATAGTTGTGGGAGCGGGCCATGCGGGATGCGAAGCGGCTTTGGCTGCGGCACGCATGGGCTGCAGCACGCTCCTGCTTTGTATATACCTCGATACTGTTGCCCATATGCCGTGCTCACCTTCGATTGGTGGAATAGGCAAGGGGCACCTGGTGAAAGAAATCGATGCGCTGGGTGGCGAAATGGCCAAAGTGACCGATTTAACGGCCATTCAGTTTCGCTGGCTGAATACCAAAAAAGGGCCTGCGGTCAGAGGGACTCGTACCCAGAATGACAAAGTGCACTACCGAGCCGTTATGAAGCACCGCTTGGAGCAACAGGAGAACCTGGATTTGAAGCAATCCCTCGTGGAATCGTTGGTGATCGAGGACAACAGGATTACAGGAGTAATCGACCAGGTGGGTGTCTTTTTTGAGGCATCAGCGGTTGTTCTAGCCACTGGAACGTTTTTAAATGGATTGGTTCACATTGGAACTTGCAGTATTCCTTCGGGCCGGGCCGGCGAATTTTCATCGACAAGTCTTGCTAATCAACTGGCCGCATTCGGCTTTGAAATCGGGCGCATGAAAACTGGAACCCCCGCGCGCCTCAGTCGCAGTAGCATCGACTTCACCATGTTCGATGAACAAAAAGGAGATTCGCAGCCCAGACCTTTTTCTCTGTTTACAGACGGAGTGAAGTTACCACAGGTCTCCTGCTTCATCGGAAGAACTCACCAGCGAACCCATGAGCTGGTTCGTCGTAATATTCACCTTTCGCCCCTTTATAATGGGGTGATTCGTGGAGTATCGGCCCGTTACTGTCCCTCTCTCGAAGACAAGATAATGAAATTTCCGCACAAGGATTTTCATCAGATCATTCTGGAACCTGAGGGATTGCAGACCGAAGAGATCTATGCCAGCGGTACTGGAAATTCCTTGCCGTGTGAGATGCAATATCAGTTGATCCGCTCTATCCCCGGCCTGGAGGCGGCAGAAATCATGCGGCCGGCTTATGCTATCGAATACGATTTCGTTCAGCCTACGCAGCTTTATCCAACCCTTGAAACCAAATTAATAAAGGGATTGTTTCTGGCCGGGCAGATCAATGGCACTTCCGGGTATGAGGAGGCCGCGGCGCAAGGATTATGGGCGGGAATCAACGCAACGGCGCTGGTACAGAAAAGGCCTGCTTTTGTCTTGGATAGATCGGAGGCCTACATGGGCGTACTGATCGATGATCTGGTTACGAAGGGCACCAACGAGCCCTACCGAATATTCACTTCAAGAGCGGAGTATCGACTGCTGTTGAGAGAAGACAATGCGGATCTAAGGTTATTGGAAAAGGGCTATCAGCTAGGGCTGCATAGGAGCGACGTTTACCAGGATATGGTCGAACGGCGTGAAGCCATTAAAGGTGAACTGGCGAGGCTTGCAAAGACTTTTGTACGACCGTCGGAAGAAATCAATGCATTCTTAGAGTCCAAAGGGTCGGCCCCCTTGTCAGAGCCGTCCAGTCTTGCAAGGCTGTTGAAGCGTCCCGAGCTAACCTATGAAAACCTAGATAGCATGGATTCTGCACCGGCAAATCTTGCTGAAAATGTTAAGCAACAAGTCGAGATCGAGTGTAAATACGCCGGCTACTTGAGGCGTCAAGAATCTGAGGCAAAAAAATTCAGGCAAATGGAGCTCGTTGCAATTCCTTCCGATTTTACGTTCGATGAGATTCCCGGATTATCAAACGAAATCAAACAGAAGCTCAAAAGTATGAGGCCCATCTCGTTGGGCCAAGCTTCCCGTATCCCTGGCGTCACACCTGCTGCTGTTTCCATTCTATTTGTTTACCTGAAAAGATTCCGGGACAGAGATGATGACTGCAATGTCGCCTGACCTTACAAAACGAGTTGTATTTAAAGCGCGAATGATTATGAGAAAATAGTTGCAAATGCAATGATAGTTCTTATAAGATGATTTGTAGTATTTGTGACATCCATCCACATGCGATTAGGAAAGGTAGAAATCATGGAGGGGCAGAACGAAAAAGATTTTATCGGAATCCTAAGAGAACACGGCTTGCAGGTTACCTATCAGCGGCTGGCTATTTATCAAGCCCTCTATCACACCCATGAACATCCCAGTGCAGAAGCGATCTATCAACAAGTGAGGAAGCGGTTTCCCATGATTTCTTTAGGGACGGTCTACAAGACGTTGGAAAGATTTTACGGGGTCGGGTTAATAGAAAAGGTCAGCCCCGTGACCGATGTGGCTCGCTATGACGCAGTGATCAATCCCCACCATCATGCTGTTTGCATGAAATGCCAATCGATCCAAGATGTCATGTCTCCAAGTTTGGATGAGAACATTTCTTTGCCCGAGGGGGAATCTTTCCATGTTCTGCGCAAGCAGGTTCTGTTTCACGGTTACTGTCCGGAATGCTACTCGCAGGACAAGCTGAAAGACTCTTGACACCTGGAGGAGCTCGGGTCGGCTGAGTCAACATTGGGCCGAGAACGGGTCAGGCCGAAACGGTTTGTGCCTTGCCGCAGATGAATGATTGTCCATTCAGCTTTGGTGGGTGTTCCTGAAAGGTCTGCTAATCTCCCATTTTTACTCTAATTCTCATTATTTTCGTTTTTCGGAAGGGCTGCCGTTTATGCTTGAATCGGCAGAGGCGGTTATGCTAAGGGACGTGATTAACGATGCGCGTGTTTCGATGCGTTTTCTTAAATTGCGTATCTTCTCAACGGGCACGTAAAAAAATCTATAAAATCAATTTTAGGAAGGAGGATTAGCCGTGAATATCGTTGTGCTGCTCAAACAAACACCGGATACTGAATCGGTAATTCGTATTGCTGGAGATGGCAAGTCTATTGTTACCAGTGACCTCAAGTGGATCATCAATCCTTATGACGAATTCGCAGTTGAAGCGGCTCTTCGACTAAAAGAAAAACATGGTGGCAGTGTGACCATCGTGAGTTGGGGGCCTCAGCGGGTAGTTGAGTCGATTCGCACAGCCCTGGCGATGGGGGCGGACAGTGGCGTATTGGTCGATGACGAAGCCCTGGAAGGAAGTGACAGTTGGGGGGTCGCCAAAGCTTTGACTGCCGCCGTTAAGGAACTGAATCCCGACATCGTCCTGTGCGGATCTCGCGCTGTGGACTACGATGAAGCTCAACGAGGTCCCATGGTTGCCGAGCTACTCGGGTGGCCTCATCTCGCTTTGGGCGTAGCGATCGATTCTGATGGCAGCAAGGTCGGCATCGACCGGCCCATTGAAGGGGGGAAGGCGATCATGGAAGCGGATCTTCCAGCCGTAGTCACACTTGGCGGCTCCCATGCAGTCTGGAATCCTCGGTATGCTTCGCTGCCCGGAATCATGAAGGCGAAGAAAAAACCGCTGACTTCCAAAAAACTGTCGGACCTTGGAATTGATGGTGCCGAATGCGGGCAAGGGGCGGCTAAAGTTTGCATAACCTCGCTTGAGATGCCGCCGCAGCGAACACCGGGTCGGATCATTAACGGTGATTTGGATACCTTGGGCAAAGCGCGGGAGCTTGTGCGGGCTCTGCATGAAGAGGCTAAAGTGATCTAAAGAAGCAAGGAGAGAAACATGTCAAAATGTGTCTGTGTGATTGCTGAATTTCGAGGTGGTAATTTTCGCCGTGTTTCTTTTGAGGCAGCCAGTGAAGGTAGAAGGATTGCTGACAGCCTTGGCACAAGTCTTTGCGCGATCGCGGTAGGAGCCAATATTGCCGACAAGGCAGCCGATCTGGGGCGATACGGAGTAGACAAGGTATATGTTGTGGACAACCCGGTTTTGGAAGGCTACCTGGCGGAGACATATGTAC